>JALGZG010000031.1 GCA_025782345.1 bacterium
CCGTGTTTCAGCGGAGTCATATGATACTATCGCAGCAACACCATCCTCCGCGTCGCCACCGCACCGTCAACCTCGAGCCGTGCGAAGTACACCCCGGAAGCAACCCGTTCCCCGGAACTGGCTCTCCCATCCCAATCAACCGTTAGGTACCCCTGAGCTCCCGTCGCGGGGTCCAACCGCCGGACGAGCCGGCCGGCCACGTCATGCACGGAGAGCCGGGCAGACCGCCACCCCTCGGGAAGCGTGTAGCCGATACTCGCATGGGCCGTGACAGGATTGGGCATCACGTACCGGATCCCAGACACCAGCGCTCCGGGCACAACAACTGAAGGGTGTACGTCAGTCGCGAGGACCTCTTCTCCGGACGCCAGGAGTGCGCGGAGTTCGTACCAGAACGTCCCACCAGGCCACGCGGTCTCGTCGATATAGCTACCCAGCATAGGATTGAGCGGGTTCGGGGTCAGACAACTGTAGGGACCGTCCGCAGAGACCGCCCGGTGAATCATGAGACCGACACAACCGGGGCAGCCGGGAAGGGACCATCTGAGCAACACAGCGCCATCCTCATGCACGAGCGTGGCGTAGAAGGCAGTCTCACCAACGGACGTGTCGGAGCTCCTGATGCCCAGGCTGTGAAGATAGCCTGCCGCGACCGCCACGAAGTCCGCGTTCGGCGCGGGGACGTCGCACTGGCCCTCGTCGTTCCGTCCCCAGGCCACGATCGTCCCGTAGGACTTGAGGCCCAGGGTGTGATAATAGCCCCCCGCGACCGCCACGAAGTCCGCGTTCGGCGCGGGGATATCGCACTGGCCGTGGTCGTTCCACCCCCAGGCCACGATCGTCCCGTCGGACTTGAGGCCCAGGGTGTGATAATAGCCCCCCGCGACCGCCACGAAGTCCGCGTTCGGCGCGGGCACGTCGCACTCGCCGTACCAGTTCCTCCCCCAGGCCACGATCGTCCCGTCGGACTTGAGGCCCAGGCTGTGATGCCCGCCCCCCGCGACCGCCACGAAGTCGGCGTTCGGCACGGGGACATCGCACTGGCCATCGTAATTGGCCCCCCAAGCCTCGATCCTCCCGTTGGACTTGACGCCCAAGCTGTGAGACGCGCCCCCCGCGACCGCAACGAAGTCCGCGTTCGGCGTGGGCACGTCACACTGGCCGTAGGTGTTCCTCCCCCAGGCCACGATCGTCCCGTCGGACTTGAGGCCCAGGCTGTGATGCCCGCCCCCCGCGACCGCCACGAAGTCGGCGTTCGGCGCGGGAACATCGCACTGGCCGTAGCCATTGTGCCCCCAAGCCACGATCGTCCCGTCGGACTTGAGGCCCAGGCTGTGATACTCGCCCCCCGCGACCGCAGCGAAGTCCGCGTTCGGCGCCGGGACATTGCACTGGCCGTAGTCGTTGTACCCCCAGGCCACGATCGTCCCGTCGGACTTGACGCCCAGGCTGTGTCTATGGCCCCCCGCGACCGCAACGAAGCCCGCGTTCGGCGCGGGGACGTCGCACTGGCCATCGTAGTTGGTCCCCCAGGCCACGATCGTCCCGTCGGACTTGAGGCCCAGGCTGTGACTCCAGCCCCCCGCGACCGCAACGAAGTCGGCGTTCGGCGCGGGGACATCGCACTGGCCGTAGTCGTTGTACCCCCAGGCCACGATCGTCCCGTCGGACTTGACGCCCAGGCTGTGTTCATAGCCCCCCGCGACCGCCACGAAGTCCGCGTTCGGCGCGGGCACGTCGCACTGGCCGTAGCAGTTGTCCCCCCAGGCCACGATCGTCCCGTCGGACTTGACGCCCAGGCTGTGAGCGTCGCCCCCTGCGACCGCCACGAAGTCGGCGTTCGGCAAGGGGACATCGCACTGGCCCCAGTAGTTGCTCCCCCAGGCCACGATCGTCCCGTCGGACTTGACGCCCAGGCTGTGATACTCGCCCCCGGCGACCGCAACGAAGTCGGCGTTCGGCAAGGGGACATCGCACTGGCCCCAGTAGTTGCTCCCCCAGGCCACGATCGTCCCGTCGGACTTGAGGCCCAGGCTGTGACTCCAGCCCCCCGCGACCGCCACGAAGTCGGCGTTCGGCGCGGGGACGTCGCACTGGCCATCGTAGTTGTACCCCCAGGCCACGATCGTCCCGTCGGACTTGAGGCCCAGGCTGTGCCAAATGCCCCCCGCGACCGCCACGAAGCCGGAGACATCACACTGGCCGTAGTCGTTCCCCCCCCACGCCACGATGAACCCGCTCGCCTGACTGCTCGCGACCCCGCTCCCTAGGATCAGAACGCCCAGGCAGACCACTAGCAGAACTGCTTGTCGTGCGTTCATGAGCTCTTATCTCCCCTCTGAACAATCCAGGAGCCGGATGGCTCGTAGCGCTGTCACTCTCTTCGTGTATCGCATGACAGATCTCCTTGCCCTTGATGCCATCACACGCCTTCTGCCCTCGTCAGATCCACGAGCGGGGGGCCCCCGCTTCGCGAATCCCTCCCTTGATCGTGTCCTGGCCGCTGAGGAAACGTGTAGGCATAGGCAGCGCCGGGACCATAGGCTGGACCCGCACGGCTCCCGGGACGGCCTGACCGACCTGTTCGGATTAGCTAGAGGGGAGTCGTATCAATCCCCGTGGACGACCTCTTTGCCTAGCCCGGTCCGATAGGCCGGGAAGCGTCCGCAGTACCCA
>JALGZG010000368.1 GCA_025782345.1 bacterium
GAAACCCCCTGAACCAGACCAGCGTTCCGCCGGCTTCATCGAGCAGAATGGTCAGGGGCAGCTGGTCCTTAGGCCTCTTGATCCCGAACGTGCCCTCCGCCATCGAGACGTCCAGCGTGACGGCAGACGGGTCCGTAGGGTGGTCCGGGAGCCCGCTCACCTGGATTGGCACGAACGCGACGCCCAGCGCCTCCCAGTCAACGGCGTCGAGCGCGGACAGGTGTCTGAATGACGCCTCGTGTCCAGACAGAGAGAGAACGAAGAGCCTCGTGCCGCCGGCTACGTCCTCCAGCGGGGTGGCGACTCCGTCCCGTGTGACCTCGACCGGGGTGTCGGGGTCCCACTCCTTCTGGACGAGGTCGGCAGGCTCCCACTCGGCCAGCGGGATGCCCACGTCCATGTCGAAGAACATCGAATCGCCCGGCGCGATGACTATCTGGCGCGCGACGAACCGCGGTTCTCCTCTGGGATTTCTCAAGCCACCGAACAGCCAGTACTCGTCCTCGTCCAGTGACCACTCGACGAGGCCGTCGCCCTCCGAGAGCTGGCCCAGATACCAGGTCTGGAAGCGCCCCTCACGGAAGCGCGTCAGGCGCGTCTGTCTCCACGTTTCGACGCCAGTGAGCGGCGCGCCCTGGTCGAAGTAGCTCACGGCCAGATAGGCTTTCTCCGCGGCATCGGCGCCGGACTTCTCGTCCTCGTCATCCTCCGGTTCGAAGGGAATCAGCCTCGTCCACCCGTCGTCCTCCCAGGCCTCGACGTAGTCAACGCCCCTCTCGGCCTTCGCAGGGATCCCGTGCCGCCGCAGGAGGCCCACCAGACACGCTCGCGCGCTTGCGGGAGACGCATAGCCCGCCCGCCAGGTGCTTTCGGGAGTCGCTATCGCCCCCAGGCGCGTCGTCTCCAGCTTGCTCACGTGTCGGCGGAAGGCGTCGAGGAGTTCGTCGGCGGCCGGCGTGCCGCCGTCCTTGCCAAGCCACGGCAGGTTCGTCCACCACCTCATCGTGCCTTCCTGGAAGTAGAGACGCGGTGAGAGCACGTACTGGCTCCAGAGGCTGTCCGGCGCGGCGTCAGGAGCGGTGTCACGGACGTGAACGACCTCGCCAAGCGCCGTGGGCAGGTCCTCGGGGTCTATCTCGTAAAAGTCCTTGATGTCCATCTCGAGCAGGAGGTCGACGGCCACATCCAGTGTGTCGCCACTGAGCGCGAGAACCGCGGACGTCCAGTCGTCGGTCAGCGGTCCGGCCAGTTCGATCTGCTCGCTGAGTTCGGCCGCCTCGGGACGTCCCGTGAGGAACCCGACCCACTCGCTCGACGGGCGTGAGCGCTTGCAGCGCTCCAGGTCTTTCCGCGCGATGTCCCTCTGATGGCGGAGCCAGACCGGGTCGTCTTCCTCGATCGGGCAGCCCTCGGTGTCGTCCTCCGGGGGCATCGGGTAGCGCAGCCAGACCGGTTCGTCCAGCACGCCGAGGCCGGGCTCGAGTTCGAGCATCGTCTCCTGCCCCGGTTGTATCGTCACGAGCGCCGACCAGGGTGCGCTGTCTATCTCTGCCGTGACCAGGTAATCGCCCGGTCCGAGCAGTAGCTCGCTTCCGAGCTGCTGGTGCACAAGGGGCTGCGCTCCGCCCCAGTTGAAGGTATGGACGTGGGCATCGGGCGGCTCCTCCGTCGAGCTTTCGTCCGCTCCCTCGGCGGCATCGGCCGAGGTGCCCTCCGGCTCATCCTTCGGTGCGTGGCCCGCAGGGTATGCGAGGATAAGTGTCCCGGGGTCGCTGTAGACGTCGATCGAATTGAGCGTTGTGACGCCGTCGGCTTGGGCGTACAGCGTCTCCGCGTACTCGTCCGGAACCGGCGCCTCTCCGTAGCCGGCCGAGAGCACGGCGCCGGTCCTGCGCGCGATGCGTGTGAACCAGGCCCGGTCCAGGCAGGCGGCGGGCTCGCACGAGCCGATGTAGTGCCAGCCCTTCTCCTTGCCTGCGTAAACCTCCGTCCACGCGTGGTTGCCGTCGCCCGTGCACCAGCACGGAGCGGCGCAGTAGCGCGCGGGGATGCCGGCGCTCCGCAACGCGCAGATCGTGAAGATCATCTCCTCCTCGCAGCGCCCGATGCCGCGCTCCATGGTCGTGAGGGGACCCTGGTCGCGCCGGGAGCTGGGCTTGTAGGTCACCCACTCGCGTGCGAAGCGGTTGATCTCGAGCGCGGCCTGTTCGAGGTCCATGTCGGCAACGCGCGGCGTCGTGAGTTCCCGGAGCTTCGGTCGCCATCGCTGGACGGGTTCCTGGGTCACGCGATGGGGGAGGATGTAGGTGTGGAAGATGTAAGGGTCGATCTCGTCGCTCCACGGGGCCTCGTGCCAGCTCGCCAGCGCGAGTTCGACGTTCTCCACGAGCACATCCGCCGGCAGCGCTCCGAGGTCCGACGGCGGCAGCCAGGCCAGCAGGAACTCCAGGGCCTCCCTCTGCTCTGCGTCGGAACCTTCCAGGTACGCGCGGAGCTCCACGCCCTCGTAGTGGCGCGAGAGGTTCTCCTCGATCCGGTCCATGGCCTCTTCACTGGGTGGCCACGTCCACTCCGCTTCGGCCTCGCCCGGCAGCGACACGAGCACGGCGAGCATGACGGCGACCGCTGTGATAGCTCCTCTCACGTGGTACCTCCTCCTGGTGGGGGATTGACGATGGCTCGTCATAATAGTCGCAGCGCCCCGCGTCCGTCAAGGACGGGCCCGGGCGGAGGCCGCGCTCCGCCCGCCTTCCTGCGGGATGGCCGCGCTCGCCCCGTCGGTGCGGCCATCGCCATCCGCCGACCGGCCCAGTCCGAGGTTGGATTCGGCCGTCAAAGGCCATACCATTGAGCATCGATGCAGACGAACCCGCTCAGAAGGGAGACGAACCAGGAATGGCCAAGTCGCTGTGGAACGACAACCTGTCGGTCAGCATCCCCTTGATCGACGAGCAGCACAAGATGTTGCTCAGGCACCTCGCCGAGTTCTCGGACGCCGTGGGCGCTCATCGCGGCCCGAGTGAGATCGCGGGGACTCTCGATTTCCTGGTCGACTACATGGACTTCCACTTCAAGACCGAAGAGAAGCATATGAGAGCGAACAGCTACCCCGGGATCGAGCCGCACCTCAAGGAGCACGTGAAGTTCAGGCGCACACTCGCGAATCTCGGTGAGGACTTCAAGGAGGAGGGGGCCACCGCTTCTCTCGCGGAGGCCATCAATACCATGTTCATCAATCTCTTCCTCAAGCACATCGAGGCCATCGACCAGCAGTTCGGGGTCTTCCTCAGGGGGAAGGGTGTAGTGCTCGAGGAAGAGGCCTAGCTCCTGTTGTGGTGCGTCGCGGTCCGCCTGGTGCCGCTCCGCGCCGAGTTCCGTCGATAGAGTACGTGGAATGGCCGTCGGTTCTGAACCGGCGGCCGTTCTGATACAGGCGGTGAAGAAGTTGGGAGCCGAGAATCAGGCGCTCAGCGCGCGTCTGGAGGCTACCGAGGGTAGGAAGCGGTAGTCACAGTGCAGAAAGGGCACCGGCCTTGCAGGGCTTCCCGGTGAATCGTCGTGGATAGACGCTCTCACTGAGAGGCAACGATGTCTGAAGCCGTGTCGTTGTTGCGCGTTCTTGACCGTGGCCCCATGGGTATGCTCCGGAGGAACTCCGCGGTCGGCAGCCGGGATCTCGCGCTGGACCTCTTCGCATTCGCGGGGACGGTGGCCTGCGCCATCATCTTCAGGTGGGAGGCGCGGGACGTCATATGGGGGCTCTGGATCTCGAGTCTCACCGTTGGCTACGCGACCATCGTCTCGAACGTGGTGCGCGGCGTCCGAGGCGTGCTCGGAAACTACAAGGCCGTGGCGTTGGTCGGCGGCATCGGCACCCTGGCCTTCTTCACCGTCCACTTCGGCATGTTTCATCTCGTTCACGCCGTCTTCCTGAACGGTTTCTTCCCGCTCGTAGAGTCGAGTGACGGGTTCCCCCACTTCCTCGGCATGGTCGGGAAGTCGGCCGCGGCCTTCTGGCCCCTGATCGTGGCGAGCTTTCTGTCCCGCTTGTCCGATATCTTCCCGGCCTCCCCAAGCAGCCCGGGCAAGGACTCCTTCGCGGCGCCCTACGGCAACGTGGTGCGCATGCACCTGCTCATCTTCGTGTTCGCGGGTCTCCACGCAGCGGGTCTCAGCAGGTTCGCGATACTCCCTGCGCTCGCTGCCTATTTCTTCCCGTGGAAAGCTGTCCTCGGTCGCACGCGCGGCAACTAGCAGGAGCAGGTCCTCACGGCGTTCTCTACCGTTTGCATCAGTGGAGGAGCAGCATCTTGCCGCTCGCGTTCCCGTGCTCGCTCGTTGCCCTGCAGAAGTAGACGCCGGTGGCCACCGGCAGCCCTTCGCGGTTCCTGCCGTCCCATTCGAACGTGTGAATGCCCGCATCGAGGTGCAGATCGGTGATCTCTCTCACGACTCGACCCGTGAGGTCGTGCACCGTCACCCGGACGTCTGACGGGCAGGGGAGAGTCAGCGCGATACTGGTCGCGCGGCCGAACGGGTTCGGGGCGGCCGCGAGTTGTGGGGCGAACGCGGCCCAGATGTCATCGTCGCCGCTCTCGGGCACGGACGTGGGGTAGAGGATCACACCCTGCACCCACGTGGCGTCGGTGATGGCTCCGTCCCCGCCGCCCGGTGAACCGTCCACGGTCGTCTGCCCGTTTCCCTCGTCCAGCTTCCAGTAGCCCACCAGTCCGGTTTCGTCGCCCGAGAGACCGCAGTCCTTGGCCTCGAGGATGTCCGCCTCCTCACGCGCGACGCTCCAGAGGCGGACCTCGTCGAGCGATCCCTCGAACGTTCGATTGAGTGTCCCGGCGATGTTGCCGAGCGTGACGGCCCCGTTCACATCAAGGCTCCCCGAGGGCGCGACGGAGTACGTCACAGTCTGCTCGGTTCCGTCTATCCACATGCGCACGGTGCTCACACCGTCATACGTTGCGGCCACGTGCTGCCACTCGTCGAGCGCGATGGCGCCGACCGGCGCGCTCGCGCCGCTGACCGTGCCGTCCCTGTGCTTGAGCTCCAGGTACACGCTCTCGTTGTTCCGGGCGGGATGGGCCCCGGTGAGAAGCAGCGACACGCTGCCCTTGTCGAGCAGCTGACCAAAGCCGAAGGCCCCGATGGGGAAGCCGCCCCATCCGAAGGGGCTGATCCATGCCTCGACGGTCAGTGATCCCGTGAGTTCAGACATCGGGGAGTCGGCGCAGCTGACCACACCGCTCACGCCCCCGAACCAGAGCGCGCTGCCGGTGTCGAACGCCTCGGCTTGATCGCGCAGCATGACCCTGCCGACCCGCTCACCCATGGACACCTCCAGCAATACGGAGTAGCTGCCAGGAGTCTGATAGGTCCACGGGGCGGTCTGTCCGTGCACGTCGATAGAGCCGTCGAGGTCGCAGTCCCATGCGCGGTCTGTGATCGCGTACCGGGACGTGGATGAATCGGTGAGCGCGACCGTGAGCGGGGCAACGCCCGTATGGGGATCTACCGTGAAGCTCATGTCCACGATGTCGCTCTCGTACCACCGAACGCAGGGCTGGACATGGCCCGTGCAAACGAGGTCGGCGTCGCTGTCTCCATCGAGGTCGGCTATCTGGACCGATGTTGCGTTGGTGTAGGTGCCCGCCGTCAGGGGGTGCTCCGTGAATCCCTCGTTGCCATCGTTCTCCCACCAGCTGATTTCGTGGGAGTTGACGGCCGCTACCGCGATATCGGTGTCGTCGTCTTCGTCGAGATCGGCTGTGTCGACGACCAGCGGACCGAGGAAAGAAGTTGAGATCGTGTGCCGTGTGAATGATCCAGCGCCGTCGTTTTCCCACCAGGCAACTGCGGAGGGGTTGTATGCGACCGCCACGAGGTCGGGGTCGCCGTCGTCATCGATGTCATCTACGAGCACCCAGTGCGCGTATGGGAAGGATTTCGGGGTCGAAGAGAAGTTCTCGTCACCATCGTTCTCCCAGAGCACGAGCCCGACGTTGAGGTCGGTGGTCACCAGGTCAATGTCACCGTCGTCGTCGAAATCGCCCCAGTCGACACAGTGACTGGTTCTTGAGGGAGAGATGACGTGCTCGACGAAGTGCTCGTCGCCGTCGTTCTCGAACCACTTGTTGCCGCCGTGGTCGAGCCCGCACGCGACGACGTCAAGATCCAGGTCCTCGTCGAGGTCGACGGCTATGGTCCTGTGCCCTCCGCCAATCACTCCCAAGATGTGTCGTGTGAAGTTCTCGTCACCGTCGTTCTCCCACCAGCAGACCTCGCCGTCGTCGTTGGTTGCACCCAAGAGGTCGGTGTCTCCGTCCTCGTCCAGGTCGACGAGGTAGGGATAGGTCAGATAGCCGTCAGTGTCGGGAATGGGATGCTGGTCGAAGAGCGTCTCGCCGTTGTTCCTCAGCCAGACAATCTGATCGTTGAGCCTGTCGGTCACCAGTATGTCCATCCAGCCGTCCTCATCGAGGTCACAGGGCGCCGCGAAGAGGTTGGTCCCGTACTGGCTCTCGACGGTGTTCTCCTGGAACGACACCTGGGCGAACGCCGCTGCGAGTGCGGACACGAGAAACGCCACGGCGAGAAAGGCCGTGGCTTCCGGGTGGCGCGAGATGTGGGTGCGATGGCTGTTCGACATGCTTTCCCCCCTCGTGGAACGGCGCTCGTATCCGCGGTGTGCACGGATCTGATGCGCCACAGGCTCGTCGGGGGGGGGAACCGTTGCTCTGGCGTGCAAGTACTTGGACACCGATCTGCGGCACGCCGTTGCGCCAGAACAGCATTGCGGGCTCCCAGGTTTCCTGATGCCAGACTGATTCAGCAGTCACCGGAGCTAAGGGGCGAGACGGGCGCCATTTCGGCCGACGTCCATAAGTCTATGATCGATGCGCACTTATCCATGCTCCAGCCGGAGCCGTTCGGGACGACGATCGGCGGATCACGATGCCAGAGGCGAGGGCAGCGGCGCTGAGTCTCGGGAGGAGCAGCGGCTCGGGCGATTGGAGGCGCGACCGTGTCCGCGACCTCGGGCGAGGGAGGCCGGATGGCGTCGACGAAACCCACAATTCCCTCTTGCGCGATTTTGGCCCTTCGGCTATTCTGCCCATGCTCCTGAGCGAGGCGCCGGCGCCTGGAGCGGGAGGAGCACGGCCGGCGAAGGTCCTGGGTGGCATAGTTGAGCGACGGCTCAGCAATTGGGAGGCAAGCCATGGCAGACCTCGTGGTGAAGTCGAAGGTTCAGGCTCTGGTGAAGGAACTCAACATGCGCCTGAGCGGCGATGCTCTCGGCGTAATCGACGAACGCGTCGCGAGCGCCGTGAAGAAGGCCGCTAAGAGGGCCCAGTCGAACGGGCGCAAGACAATCCAGCCTCAGGATTTCTAGTCAGTAAACGGGCCGACAGCCTGAGAACAACGACCGGCAGGTCTCACATCGCCGGCGGACTGAGTAGTCTGCCCCGGTGACGCGAGGCCTGTCGGTCTGTCGTATGCAGGTCGCGTGCGGGATCAGGTGCTGATTCCCGGAGCGACACCGTGGTGCCACCGCACGGCGGCCCGAAGAGGTCTGCAGTGTGCCGTTGAAGCGCCCGGCCCGGCGTCGTAGAATGGGTGGTGCCCCAACCACCGAAATCACCGACCGGAGACCACACAGATGCCACGAGAGCGCGTCGACTACATCGACGGACCCTGCCTGGCCAGTGCCATTCGCAGCGGCGCCGAATGGGTCGCCTCAAAGCGAATACACCTCAATGAGATCAACGTCTTCCCTGTTCCGGACGGTGACACCGGCACCAATCTGACCCTGACGCTCAAGGCCGCGGCCGATGCGATCCGTGGCCTCGAGGACAGGTCCTTGGGCGAGGTCTCGGCGGCCCTGTCGCACGCTGTGCTCCTTGGGGCGCACGGCAACGCGGGCATCATACTGGCGCAGTTCATCCGTGGCTTCGCGAGTGAGGTTCAGGGCACCGACAGGCTTTACCCCAAGGGCTTCGTCGAGGCTCTGCGGGGTTCCGTCAAGGGTGCGTACGAGGCCATGGCAGAGCCCGTCGAGGGCACGGTCCTGACCGTGGTCAGGGAGAGCGTGGACGAGGTCGCCCGGCTGGTGGCTGCCGGCGAGACGGACTACGCGAAGCTGCTCGAGCGCATGCACGCTTCCGCGGAGGAGAGCCTTGCAAGGACCCCTGAGCTTCTGCCCGTGTTGAAGGAGGCAGGTGTCGTGGACGCGGGTGGAGAGGGGTTCGTGGATCTTCTTGAGGGAATGCTCCGCCTCATCCGGGGGGAGGAAGTAGAGGCGATCCTTGACTCGATTCCGGCCGCGGCACCCTCCGCGCCCCGAGTTCAGCAGCGTGACCTCAAGTACCGCTACTGCACAGAGTTTATGCTGGAGGGTCCCGACGCCGACGTCGGCGACCTGAAGGTGAAGCTGGCCGGCATGGGGGGCTCCCTGGTCGTCGTCGGGTCTCTCGGGCTCGTCCGAGCCCACATACACACGAACAGGCCCGAGGCCGTGCAAGGTCGACGACATGCGGGAGCAGCATCGGGAGTTCATCCGCTCGGTTGAGGAGAGCCGCCAGGCCGGGACGGCCACCGCGGGAAGCGATCAGACTGGGACGTCTGCCGCGGAGAGCGCTTCCGACGACGGGTCCCAGGCCGGACGGAGGGCGACCGCACGTGACCGTCGGCGCAGGAGTGTCCGGATCGTCACCGACTCAACGGCTGACATCTCACCAGAGGTTGCAGCAGACCTCGGCATCACGGTCGTCCCGCTCACAATCAACTTCGAGGACGCCAGTCTCAGGTCTGGAATCGATATCACGAACGCGGAGTTCTACGAGCGGCTTCAGCGCTCAGAGAAGCTCCCGACCACATCACAGCCGACCCCCCACGACTTCACCCAGGTCTACGAGGAACTCAGCTGGGAGACGAGGGTGGTGCTCTCGGTCCACATTTCCTCGGCGATGAGCGGCACCGTCCGCTCGGCAACCGTCGCGGGCGAGGAGGTTCGTGGCGTGGAGGTCCGCGTCATCGACTCGCGTCTGGTGTCCGCCCCGCTGGGCCTGACGGTCATCGCAGCGGCGGAAGCGGCCAGAGAAGGGGCCACTCTCGCGGAGCTGACCACTCTGGTCTCCAATCTCAGCGTCCGCGGGCGTGTCCTTTTCACGGTGGGAACACTGGATTTCCTCGTGAAGGGCGGTCGAATAGGGCGCGCGAAGGGGCTTCTGGGCAAGCTGGTCGGGGTCAAGCCGATCCTGACCGTCGAGGACGGAGTCGTGACGCCAGTGGCCCGGGCCAGAGGAGAGAAGGCCCTGCTCGAGACCATGGTCGAGCTGGCACGCCCCGAACTCGCCGGCCGTGA
>JALGZG010000317.1 GCA_025782345.1 bacterium
GTCAGGTATCTCACGATGCCGCGCATAGTCGCTGCCCTCGTGATGCTGCCAGTGCTCACGGTGTTCGCGGACATACTGGCCATCGGCGGTGGCTTTTTCGTCTCGAACGCGTCCCTGGACCTGTCGCCCAAGATCTTCGTCGAGGGGATGAAGATGTACTTCGTCGCGCGCGATGTCCTCAGCGGACTCACCAAGGCGTTCGTCTTCGGTGGCATCATCTCGCTGATGGGCTGTGCCGCCGGTCTCCGTGCCTTCGGGGGGGCCGTCGGCGTAGGCGCGGCGGCGACGAGGGCCGTCGTCACGAGCTGCGTGCTGATACTGGTGAGCGACTACGTTCTGGCCGTTCTGCTGTTCCAGATCATCTTCGGTGAGTAGCCCGGCGGCTTTCCCGTGGAGCGATGAATGACCGAGAGACTCAACAGCGGCACGACCGCGGGACCAGGTAGAGGCACGACCGCCAGGCCCGTCATCGAGGTGCGGGACCTCTGGAAGTCGTTCGGAGACCAGGAGGTCCTGCGTGGCGTGAACCTCTCCGTCCTCGACGGCGAGACGCTGGTCGTTCTGGGGCCATCGGGGTGCGGGAAGAGCGTACTTCTCAAACACGTGATCGGTCTTCTGAAACCCGACCGCGGTTCGATCGTCGTGGAGGGTCGCGAACTCACGAAGATGGACGCGCGCGAGCTCAAAGACCTCAGGATGCGCTACGGCATGGTCTTTCAGGGCGCGGCGCTCTTCGACTCGATGACGGTCGGGGAGAACGTGGGCCTGCCGCTCACGGAGCACCGGGGCATCAAGGGCGACGAACTCGCGGACCTCGTCGAGACGAAGCTCCGAATGGTCGGTCTGGCTGGAGTGTCGCACCTTGAGCCCTCTGAGCTCTCGGGTGGCATGAAGAAGCGCGTCGCCCTCGCGAGGGCGATCGCACTCGACCCGGACATCATCCTTTACGATGAGCCGACCACTGGTCTCGACCCGATCATGGCCGAGCAGATAAACGAGCTGATACGCGCGGTTCAGCGGAAAGTCAACGCGACGTCGATCGTTGTGACGCATGATCTTCACAGCGCGAAGTTCACGGGTGACAAGATCGCCCTGATGCACGACGGGTCCATCGAGTTCGTGGGCACCATCGACGAGCTCACGCGCAGTGACAACGCTGCAGTCCGCACGTTCCTTGCGCGCGGGCGCGAGTCCGAGCGCGACTCAATCGTGGACGGGTGTCTCATCGACCCCGAGGTCTTCGACTGAGTCGTGGGCGCGGGCCGGCGAAGGACGCGGCCCGACGGGGCGGTACTAACCTGCTTTCTGGGGGAAAGGCAATGACCGAACACGCGAACGAGGTGAGGGTAGGAATCACCATTACGGTCGCGGGATTGCTGCTCGTGGTGGGCATTCTGTGGCTGGGCGGCTTCTCCTTCGGTGATAGCCGTTACGGGTTCAGCATCATGTTCACAGAGGTCGCGGGTTTGGTTGCGGGGGACAAGGTGACTGTGGCCGGCCTCGACGCTGGTGAGATCCTCTCACTGAAGCTCGCGCCTTTCGGTAAGGTGGTTGCCGAGGTGGAGGTGGACAACGACATCAGGATCCCCGTCGACTCGCGTATCTCGGTTGCCAGCTACGGCCTCATCGGGGCGAAGGTCATATCGGTCAGACCCGGCGGAAGCGACGTCTATATCGAGCAGGGCGCCGTCGTTCAGGGCGTGTACGAGAAGGGGCTGGGTGACGTCGTGCACGAGATGGGCAAGGCACTCACCGGCATCCAGGCCGTCCTGAAATCGGCGGATGAGATCCTCACCGATCAGGAGGGCAAGGACCTCGTCAAGGACGCGCTTGTCAACGCGAACGCCGCCTCGTTCGATCTCAGGCAGGCGACGGCCGACCTCAGCGTGATGGCGACCGAGCTCAGGGCCTTCGTCAGCGAGAAGAAGGACCCGGCCGGTCAGGCCATAGACGCGATGGAGAGCGCCGTCGTCGGGTTCGCGGAAGTGACAGACGAACTCAAGATCATCTCCGCGTCGCTTGACTCGATAGTCCGGCGCGTCGAGGGCGGAGAGGGAACACTGGGCAAGTTGGTCAACGAGGACCAGGTGCACGACGAGTTCCTGGCGGCCATCAAAGAAGTGAGGGAACTGGTCGCTGCTATTCGCGACAACCCCAACAGCTTCGTCAGGTTCTCGCTGTTCTAGCCCCGGGCGCCGCGACGCCGGAAGCTCACCGTTCGTCCTGTGACCGGAGGAGGGGAGGATGGGGGGAAAGAAGAAGAGCGTGTTCTTCTGCAGCGGCTGCGGTCACGAGTCGCCGAAGTGGCTCGGCAGGTGCCCGGGCTGCGGCGAGTGGAACACGTTTGTCGAACAGGTGGTGCGGACAAGCCGCCCCCTGGGCAGGTCGGCGACGGTGGCGCGTGAGGCTCCCGTCGCGCTACCCGATATCACGGCGGACGCCTCGGAGCGGATGCCGACCGGGATCGCCGAGTTCGACCGGACTCTGGGCGGAGGCATAGTGCCCGGTGCGGTCGTGCTGGTCGGTGGCGACCCGGGCATCGGCAAATCCACGCTGCTCCTTCAGGCCAGCGATGCTATCGCTCGGAGCGGCGAGACGGTCCTCTACGTCACCGGCGAGGAGTCACGCTCGCAGATACGGTTGCGGGCCTCGCGGCTCGGCGTCGAGGCGTCCTCACCTCCGAGCGTTCTCGTCGTCGATTCCATACAGACCATCTACCACGCTGACGCCAACGGCTCGCCGGGGAGCGTCTCCCAGGTTCGCGAGGCGGCAGCGTCGCTCGTTCGCTTCGCGAAGGAGACGGGCGTTCCCGTCTTCCTCATCGGCCACGTGACCAAGCAGGGCGCCATCGCAGGCCCCCGAATCCTCGAGCACATGGTCGACACGGTGATCTACTTCGAGGGCGACAAGCGGATGCCCTACCGCATCCTCCGCGCGGTGAAGAACCGCTACGGCTCGACGGACGAGATAGGCGTCTTCGAGATGACCGCCGGCGGCCTGGTCGAGGTCGCGGATCCCTCCGGGCTCTTCGTCTCCAGAGAGCTTCCCAACACGTCGGGATCGGTCGTCATCGGCGTGGTCGAGGGCACCAGAGCGCTCATGGTGGAGATACAGGCGCTGACGGGCCTCACGAACTACGCGGTGCCCCAGCGCTCAAGCACGGGCGTGGACAGGCGGAGGCTGCCGCTC
>JALGZG010000362.1 GCA_025782345.1 bacterium
TAGATCCGCTTGCGCAAGAGGGAAAGCTCCGCAAGGAACTCGGGGTTCTGGCTATCTTCTGCATCGCGTCCGGGGCGATGATAAGCTCCGGGCTCTTCGTGCTGCCCGGCATCGCGTTTGCCGCGACGGGGCCCTCTGTCATCCTGGCCTATCTCCTGGCCGGCGCTCTTGCAATTCCTGCGCTCTTCAGCAAGGCCGAACTGGCCACGGCCATGCCGAAGGCCGGAGGTTCCTACTTCTTCATAGAGAGAAGCCTGGGTGGCGCATTCGGTACGATCGGCGGAATGGCCGCGTGGCTGTCGCTGACGCTCAAGACCGCGTTCGCGCTCGTCGGTATGGGGTCGTTCGCCGTACTGCTCTTCCCTGACATGTCTGTGCTGGATATCAAGCTCCTTGCGATAGCTCTGTGCCTCGTGTTCATGGTCATCAACCTGTTCGGGACCAGGCACGCGGGGAGACTCCAGTCCGGACTCGTGCTCGCGCTTCTTGTCGGGCTGGTCTACTTCGTGGTTCGCGGGCTCCCGTCCGTGGAGGTCGCCCGCTTCGAGCCGTTCATGCCGAAGGGTCTCCTACGGTGGTCTGACCAAAGCCGCGAGCGTGGCGGAGGAGGCCAGGAACCCCGGGCGCACCATCCCACTCGGTATGATTCTCGCGTTTACTATCGTCACGGCGTTTTACGGGTTGGCCATCTTCGTGGCCGTGGGCACGCTCGACGCGAACGTACTCGCCGGGTCTCGCACGCCGCTCTCGACCGCAGCGGCCTCATTTGCAGGCACGCCTGGCCTCCTTATACTGGCCATCGCCGCCCTGGTCGCCTTCATCACCACGGGTAACGCCGGCATCCTCTCGGCGTCGCGCACACCGATGGCGATGAGCAAGGACGGCCTCCTGCCGGGCTTCCTCGGTAGAGTGAACCGGCGGTTCGGCACGCCTCACTTCGGCATCCTCGCGACGGGCGCCATCATGATCGTCGCGATCGTCTCCCTCGACCTCGTGACTCTGGTCAAGGTCGCCTCGACCATGAAGATAATCCTGTTCCTGCTTGTGAACGTCGCGGTCATCATGATGCGCGAGAGCCGGATACAGCACTACCGCCCGACGTTCCGCTCACCCCTCTATCCTTGGGTCCAGGGCGCTGGGATTCTCCTGTACGGTTTCCTTGTTTTCAAGATGGGTTTCGTGGCCCTCACTCTGACGGGGGCGTTCTTCGGCGGGAGCCTCCTGTGGTACGTCGGCTACGTCGGAATCCACAGACGGCGTGATTCGGCGCTGATACAGGTGGTGCGCCGGGTTACTGACAGGGACCTGGAGCCCTCGGGGGCGGCGCTCGAGAGCGAACTCAGGGAGATACTCAAGGAGCGCGACGACATAGTAGAGGACAGGTTCGACAGTCTGACCCACGAGTGCACGATTCTCGACAGACCGGAGCGAGAGAGTGTGTGGGACTTCTTCCGCGGGATCTCCGGGACGCTGTCCGAGCAGCTGGGGATGTCGGAGGACCGGGTATACGAGCTGCTGGTGGAGAGGGAGCGGGAATCCACGACCGCGCTCAGGCCCGGTCTCGCGATTCCGCACATCGTGGTCGAGGGCGAGGGGGTGTTCCGGATGCTGCTGGCGCGATCGAGAGAGGGCATCGTCTTCGGGGAGGACAAGCCGCCCGTGCACGCCGTGTTCGTGCTGATGGGCTCGGCGGACGAGCGCAACTACCACCTGCGCGCGCTGATGCACGTCGCGCAGATCACACAGGACCCGGGCTTCGACGAGAAGTGGCTCGCCGCCGCGAACACGGAGCATCTGAGGAACATCATCCTGGTCGGCGAGCGAAGAAGAGACGCGAGCGATGGTGCGTAGTCCGTGGTTCGGTGCTGCTCGACGTCGAGCTGTTCGAGATGATGCTCGACTGACATCGGTGGTCCGGGAGGTTGCATGCGCGTTCGCCGAGGATTCGTGACTCGGGGACGCTCGCGGGCGGCGCTCGTTGTCGCGGCCGCGATCCTGGCGGGATGTGGCCGTGCGGGGCCCACGCCGGTGGAGCTTGCCGGGCTGGACCGGGAGTACGTGAGCGTGGCGAGCAATGAAACATGCATGGTTCTACTGCTGAGGAACGACGGGGGCTTTCTCGTTCTGGAGAGAGCACGGGACCCGGAGCGGCACCCCTCGCGTGACATGCCGATGCGGCCGGAACCCGAACCCGTGGCGACAGGCAAGTGGGTCTTCTCGGACGGGCTGCTCGATCTCGAGGGAGACGGCTGGATGGCCAGCTACGAGGCCGATTCGACCAGAGTGGAGATCCCGGCCAGGGCGGACACGTTGAGCAGCCTGCGGTGGGTGACCAGCACGGAGGGTTCGCCCTTCAGCGCCTGTGATCTTGTTTCGGCATCGGAGTTCGATGAGTTTCTCCATCCCACTGAAGGGAGCGGCAGTTCCGGGTGGTAGCGTTTCGTCGCTGCTGCTTATCCGCAATGGCCACCATACGGTTGATACACTGGGGTCCCGAGGAGGCTGCGAGCCGTGCGCTGCAGCTCACGCGCGCTCGCGACGTGAGGTGGAGCGCCGCGTGGTGAAACTCGGCGAGTTCGCGGGACCAGACGGGCTCTGGATAGCGTGGCCGAAGAGGACATCGGGGGTATCCTCGGACCTGTCCCAGACGGTGGTGCGTGAGATCGGGCTCTCATCGGGCCTCGTGGACTACAAGATCTGTTCGATAGACGAGACGTGGTCAGGACTCAGGTTCACCCCGAGAGATCGGAGGGTGCGACGTTGATCGTCGGAAGGTACGTTGGTGTGGCGCTCATCGTGTTCGGCCTGCTGTGCGGAGCAGCGATCCTGCACGGGTCGTACGAGGGTCACTTCCAGGCGGGACTGCTTCGCACGTGGACGGCGTTCGGCGCCAGCTATCTCGTGGGGCTGCTGCTCGCGTCTCTGTGTTCGGGGCTGTCCAGTTCTGATCGGCTGGTCCGCACAGCAGGCGGCGCCGTCCTCGGACTCGGTGTGCTCGCAGGCGTTGCTCTGGCGCTCAACTCGGCGCACGTGTTCGCGCTCAAGGACACGATGCAGCCGTGGGCGCTGCTGGCAGCGTGCGTCGTGGTCGGCGGAGTGATTCTCTTCGGAAGCTCATCGTAGCAGCGCCGCGAGCCCGATAGGGAGATGCCTGATGGGTGGGGAGGCAGATGATGGTGGATGATGTCTACAGGGAGCTTGCGCGACGGCTGGACGGGATCCCCAACGGATTCGCGTCGACAGAGAGCGGCGCCGAGTTCGACCTCCTGGCGAAGCTCTTCACTCCCGAAGAAGCGGCGCTCGCGAGCGTGATGCGGCTGAGCCCCGAGACGCCCCAGCAGATCGCGGAGCGCGCGGGCACGGACGCCGGTTCAGTCGAGACCAGGCTGCGCGAGATGCGCGGAAAAGGCCTTATCGGGGCAAGGAAGGGTGAGGCAGGCGCAAGCTACTCGCTCATACCCTTCATAGTGGGCATCTACGAGAACCAGCTCACTCGCATGGACGAGGAGCTGGCGAGGCTGATCGAACGCTACATTGTGGACAGCCGTGGCGGCAGTCCGGCCGACGGCGGGACCGCCGTCCAGCGCGTCATTCCTGTAGAGCAGTCCGTTCCTCTTGACCTGGAGATATTTCCCTACGAGCGGGCGACCAGTCTTCTGGACGGTGCGCGGTCCTGGGGCGTCAGGGACTGCATCTGCAGGGTGCAGCAGAAGCTCATCGGCAAAGGGTGCGACCACACGGTGGAGAACTGTCTCATATTGGCGCCGCAGGCGGGAGCCTTCGATGACAGCGATGCGACCAGGCCCATTTCCAGAGACGAGGCACAGCGGATACTCCTGCAGGCGGCGGACGAGGGTCTCGTGCACTCGACCATGAACCAGCGCGATCACATCTACTACATCTGCAACTGCTGCACGTGCTGTTGCGGTATCATGCGCGGTGTCGCCGAGTTCGGTGTCCCGACAGCGGTCGCGCGCTCCGACTTCAGAGTATCCGTCGCCGAGGATCGCTGCACCGGGTGCGGCGCGTGTATCCTGCGGTGCTCGTTCGGTGCGCTGTCGAAGGAGGGCGACCTGTGCGTCGTCGACTATGCCCGCTGCGTTGGCTGCGGAGTCTGCGTGTCGGCCTGTCCTGTCGAGGCGATGGCGATGGAGAGACGACCGTCGGGCGAGGTCGACGAACCGCCGGGGAACTTCAGAGAGTGGATGGCCCGGCGAGCGGAGGAACGAGGGATTCCCGAGGACGGCGTTTGCTGAGGTCTCACGTTGCGCGGATGCCTGCTCTGAGGCCCATGGGCTTCCGAGCGTGGATAGCGAAGTGAGAGGAGGAGTGACGTGGAGGTCCGACGTCTGAGGATGCTGGCGCTTCCGGCGGCGCTCCTGCTGCTGGTCTGCGCGGGGTGCGCGGCGGGCACGGAGAGGTTCGCGTCTGCGCCCGCGGGTTTCTGGAACGGCCTGTGGCAGGGTTTCATCTTGATCGTCACTTTCGTGATCAGTCTCTTCTCCGATACGGTCAGGATGTATGAGCCGAACAACGTTGGTGCGCTCTACGACTTGGGGTTCCTGCTCGGGGCCATGATCTGCCTCGGCGGCGGAGTGGGACATCAGGGCCGCAAGAAGTCGCGCGTTCGCGTCCGTAAGGAGAAGGAGTGGGAGGAGATCGGCGCGAAGGTCGAGGAGAAAGTCCGGAAGGGCATCCGGAAGTGGCTGGATGAGCCCGAGCGGGGCGAGGGCGACTGGGAGGAGATCGGCCGGAAGGTCGAGGAGAGGATCAAGAGAGAACTGAAGGAGTGGGCGGACGAGTAGGGCCGCTCCGCTTGCGGAGCGGTTCCGTATCATCGACGTCTTCCACCCTGTGAAAGAGGACTACACATAGCGGGTCACGGGCGACCGAAAGGACAACAGCGTGGCGGAGAAAGCGTTTCAGGACTACTACCCGGAGGATGTGAGTTACTGCTTCGGCTGCGGGCGGCTCAACCAGGACGGCCACCAGATCAAGAGCTACTGGGACGGCGACGAGGCCGTGTGCACGTTCGTGCCGGAGCCGTATCACATTGCCATTCCCGGGTACGTCTACGGCGGTCTCATCGCGTCGCTCGTCGATTGCCACAGCACCGGCACCGCGGCGGCGGCTTCCTACAGGGCGGAGGGAAGGGAGATGGACACGGAGCCCGCGTTTCGCTTTGTCACCGCGTCGCTCCACGTCGACTACCTCAAGCCGACCCCGCTGGGTGTGCCGCTGGAACTGAGGGGGGTGGTCAAGGAGATCAAGGGCAGGAAGGTCATCGTGACGACGACACTCTCGGCCGAGGGCGAGGTGTGCGCGAGGGGTGAGGTCGTGACAGTGCAGATGCCCGAGAATATGATACCCAGGTAGGCGCAGAGAGCCTCGAAACCGGGTGAGCTCCTGTCTGGCTCCTCTTGAAGGAACGCCCCGGTGCAGTTAGAATGCGTAGTTGGCGGGCTTACCGTCCGGGCATGCGCGCATTCACTCACTGACCCTGGAGAGCGCTGATGGCAGGTTCCGAGACCGGCACTTCCCTCGACTTCGTGAGGGCGATAATCGAAGAGGACATACGCGCCGGCAAGAACGATGGGAAGGTGCACACGCGTTTTCCACCTGAGCCCAATGGCTACCTGCACATCGGGCACGCCAAGGCGTTCAATCTCAACTTCAGTATCGCGGCTGAGTACGGGGGCTTCTGCAATCTCCGTTTCGACGACACCAATCCTCTCGCCGAGGAGACGGAGTATGTCGATTCGATAATGGAGGACATCCGCTGGCTTGGCTACGACTGGGGAGACCGCCTGTACTACGCGTCCGACTACTTCGAGCAGCTCTACGAGTTCGCGCTGCAGCTCATCGGGAAGGGGAAGGCGTACGTCTGCGACCTGACGCCTGATGAGACCAAGGACTACCGCGGCACCATCACCGAGCCGGGGAGGAACAGCCCCTACCGGGAGAGGACGGTCGAGGAGAACCTGGATCTGTTCGGGCGGATGCGCGCGGGCGAGTTCGACAACGGGCGGCGGACGCTTCGGGCCAGGATAGACATGGCGTCGCCGAACATGAACCTGCGCGACCCCGTGATGTACCGGATTCTTCACGCCACGCACCATCGCACAGGGAGCGAGTGGTGCATCTACCCGATGTATGACTGGACGCACGGGCAGAGCGACTCGGTCGAGGGCATTACGCACTCGATCTGCTCGATCGAATTCGAGGATCACCGCCCGCTCTATGATTGGTACCTCGACGAGCTGGGCATCCATCACCCGCAGCAGATCGAGTTCGCTCGCCTGCATCTCAGCCGCACAGTGCTGAGCAAGCGGAGACTCCTCCAGCTGGTAGACAACGGACACGTCACCGGCTGGGACGATCCCAGGATGCCCACGCTCTCGGGTCTCCGGAGGCGCGGCTACACTCCGGCTTCGATCAGGGAGTTTCTCAAACGCGTCGGGGTCGCCAAGACGGAGAGCGTCATCGACGTAGCACTCCTGGAGCACTGTCTGAGGGAAGACCTCAACAAGGCCGCGCCGCGCGTCATGGCGGTGCTCAAACCCCTGCGGGTCGTCATCGACAACTACCCGGAGGACTTGGTGGAGACGTTCCCCGCGGTCAACAACCCCGAGGACCCGTCATCAGGATCACGTGAGGTTTCCTTCTCGAAGGTGGTGTACATCGAGCGCGACGACTTCATGGAGGATCCGCCGAGGAAGTTCTTCAGACTCGCTCCGGGCAGAGAGGTCAGGCTCAAGCACGCGTACCTCGTTACCTGTGAGAGCGTGGTCAAGGACGAGGCGACGGGAGAAGTGACGGAACTCCGCTGCACCTACGATCCGGGTTCGCGAGGAGGAGAGGCGCCGGACGGCCGCAAGGTCAGGGGAACGCTGCACTGGGTGTCGGCGCGGCACGCTGTTTCGGCCGAGATCCGAGTGTTTGATCACCTTCTGCTGCCCGACGACAGCGACGGCAAGAAGGACTTCAAGGAACTGCTGAATCCCGGGTCGTTGAGCGTGCTCGTGGGGTGCATGGTCGAGCCCGGCCTGCGTGACGCGCAGCTGGGGACCACGTATCAATTCCTGAGGCAGGGGTACTTCTGCATCGACAGTGCGGACTCGCACGCGGACGCGCTGGTGTTCAACAGGACGGTCTCGCTGCGGGACACATGGGCCAGGATAAGCAAGACGCAGGCCGGGAAATAGCCCCGGGGACTGGAGGTGCACGTATGTCCTTATATTCAGAGTTCGCCGGGTACTACGAGAGCGTCTTCCCGTTCGAGGAGGAGGTGTACTCGTTCGTGCGAGATCGGTTTCCAACGAGCGCCACGCGTGTCCTGGACGTGGGTTGTGGAACGGGCGACTACTGCGGACGTTTCGCATCTCAGGAGTACGAGACGGTGGGCATCGACCTCGACCAGTGGATGGTGGAGCGCGCGAAGCGGAGGTATCCCGCTTCCGAGTTCCACGTGCTGGGTGCGGAGGACATCGGCTCCCTGACGGGTCCGTTCGGCGCCGCGTACTGCATCGGCAATGTCATCTCACACACCGCGCGGTACCGATTGTCCGACTTCCTTCTGGCGCTGCGCGAGCTCCTGATACCGGGGGCGGCGTGGGTGATCCAGACCGTCAACTGGGACTTCGTGCTCGCTCAGGAATCGTACGAGTTCCCAGACGTACCGGTAGAGGGCACGAACCTCGTGTTCGAGAGAAGCTACACGGAGATCTCAGAGGAGAGCGTGCTTTTCCGAACGCGTCTTCGGGAAGGTGGTCGCTCTGTCTTCGAGGGAGAGATGACGCTCTTTCCCGTTAGAGCCGAGGACTACGTGGGGGCGCACCGGAGCGAGGGGTTCGAGTTCATCGAGCACAAGGGGAGCTTCGCGGGGGCGGCGTTCGATCCCGATGTCATGTCCGGGAACATCCTGGTCTTTCGCCGGACGTAGTTTCAGCATCACCGGGCAAGGAGGTCACAATGCTCGCGACTTTCAGTGTACTGCCTGTCGGCGTCGGAGAAGCACTGAGTGAACACGTGGCCAGGATCGTCGACATCATAGATGGATCCGGGCTCGACTACCGGCTTGGCGCGATGGAGACAACGGTCGAGGGTGGTGAGGACGAAGTGATGGAGCTCATCATGAGATGCCACCGGGCCGCCCGCAAGGCGGCGCCGCGTGTATTCACTTCCGTCACCATAGACGACCGTGAGGGAGCGACGGGGAGGTTGATCGGGAAGATCGACGATGTGGAGCGCATTCTCGGGAGAACCGTCAAGCACGGGTAGCATGTGGGGGCGAAGGGAGCGGAGGATGGCGTCTCGGGAGCGATTCGAGCGGTTCTGGAACTGCTGACGTTGGAGCATGGAGGTCAGGCATGACACCTACGGACACCGCGGTTCTTCAGGAGGAGCTGGAGCAGTTCCGGGAGGAGAAGGAGAAGATACGGGCCCTCGTGGGCCAGATCGGTGGTATCGCCTCGAGCAGGCGTGATCGCGTTCTCAACATCGTCTTCCTTGCGGCGATAACGTTCCTGCTCCTCGCCGACATCTTCCGTTATCTCCTCGGTATCGACATGCCGCTGCCGCCGCTCTTCTCCATAGAACTCGGTGTACTGCTGGTGTCGGTGAAGATCATCTGGATGATCCACAAGCAGGCCAGGGTTGAGCACTTCCAGTTCTGGATCCTCAATTCCATTGAATTCCGTCTCAACGAGATAACCAAGTCCGTCCGGCGCCTGGAGGACATGGCGTCGGGGGGTTCCTCGGGCAGCTAGGGTGCGAAGGCGGCGAGGCCGCTCCAGCGAGCCGAAGGTGAGAAACGGACAGGGGAGCCGATGCGATTTCTGCGGG
>JALGZG010000029.1 GCA_025782345.1 bacterium
GCTGCCCGGAGGCCGTCTCCTGCGACGAGGCCTCCGGCGTCGACACGTCCGCAGCCGATGCCGCCGGTGCGAGCGCCTGGAAGGACCCGACCAGGATCAGCGCCAGCAGTGCGTGCGCCGCGAGGGCCGAGACTGCCCGGGTCTTCCCGGAGGCAGCGGCGGCCACCTCGACCGTGTGCTCTCTCTTCGCCATCATCACTCCTCTCCGGGCTGGGCGCCCGTCTGCTCTGGAACGATATCTGGGCCGACCGGCGCCTCTTCGCCCTTGTCCCTCGACGCGAGCGCGACGGCGGCAAGGATCAGGACGCTGCCCACGAGCGCGCCGGGGGAAAGCCGCTCCCCGAGCAGCACTGCGGCCAGTGCGAGCGCGAACACCACCTCCGTCAGCAGCACGATGCACGACGTCGTCGCCGTGATGCGCTTCAGCCCCCACGTCCACAGGAAGAACGGTGCGATAGAGCAGAAGACGGCCGTGTACGGCACGGTCCACCACTCGGCGCACGGCTCCGGGAAGTTGCCTCTCCCGAGAACAAGAGCAACAGGAAGCGCGACCGCCGTGGTCACCGCAACCATGGCGGTCGTCAGGGCGCGCACGTCCACGGTGAGAGCGGCGACGATCTGCTTGTTGAGCAGAATGAAGAACGTCCAGAGGAAGGCCGCCGTCAGGACCAGGAGATCACCGCGAAGGGCGGCGCCCACCACCGCGGACGGCCGGCCCCCCGTCGTTACGAGGAAGACACCGCCCATTCCCGCCAGCACGGCGAGCACCTTCAGCGGACCGAAGCGCTCGCGAAAAACGAACTTCGACGCCACCGCCACGAAGAGCGTGCTCGCGTTGATGAGGAGCGCCGCGTTGGTGGCCGTCGTCATCGTCTGGCCCTTGAACTGGAACACGAAGCCGGCGGCGTTGGTGACGCCCAGCCACACGACCAGCGGGTTCCTGAGGAGCGCGAGCACCCGACGCGTTCTTCCCGTCAGCACGGTGTACAGGAGCGCCAGCACCAGGGCGGCGGAGAATCTCAGAAGGGCAAACCAGTAGGGGTCTATCGAACGCAGGCCTATCTTCGTGACCGCGAACGACGATCCCCACAGCAGTCCGGCAGCGATCGTGGCGAGGACGGCGCCCTTTGACCCTTTCACCATATCCTCCGCGCGCGTTCGTGGATGAGGGCGGACCGCGGGTGGGGCGCGCCTGGATGGCACGCACCTGCTCGATGACACGCGCTTTCATCGATGACGCGCCCGTCTGTTCGGTGAAGCGCCTATCCTACAGGAGCACGATGAGCGCCGCAACGACCATGATGGCCGCGCAGGCCGGCAGCAGCATGCGGTAGATGCCGCCCCAGCTGGCGTCGAAGTACTCCCGGGTAATCACGAGGCAGAGATGAACCGGAGAAAGCAGGCAGCCCACGAACCCGGAGGCGAAGCCCAGCATGACGAGCTCCATGTTGATGTCCGGGCCGCCCATGAGCGGGATCAGCAGAGGAAAGCTCACAGCAACGAAGGCCAGGGTCACACCGGTGATGAGCCCGATTATCAGCGGGACAGCGGCGATGACGACGACCTCCGGGAGGTTCATCCTCAGCAGAAGCGGCGGGACGGCGTCCACGACCGAGACCGCACCGAGAAGATGTTGGTACGCCGCGACGCCGACGATCAGCGTCACTATCTGGAACTCCGTGCCGCGCCGGAATGCTCGCCAGATGTCAATGCCCGGCGGTCGCTCCACGATCACCAGTGCCGCGATCACGGCGAGTATCACCAGGATCAGCTCGACCTCGAGTGTCAGCACGCCGGCGACGACCACGCCGAACGGCCACACGCCGACGAGGATGTCCTTCCACCCGCCGTTGGCGCTCTTCGCCCGCTGGTTCTTGCCCGCGTCCACCCGTCTCAGCACAAAGAAAGCACCGGAGGCAACGGCCGCCAGCGTGATGGGCCAGTTGTAGAGGAAGAAGTCACTGACGGGCCTGTTGATCAGCGCGGCGCCCACGACCACCCCCGGATAGAGCGGCCAGATGTACTCCCAGACGTGTCGGAACCAGTAGCTGACGAAGAGCTTCTGCTCGGGTGTGGCGTGCCCGGTCTTGACGGCGCTCTCGACCATCGGAGCCGTCAGCATGGTGCCGCCAGGCATCGGAAGCAGCCCCCCGAACGCAGGGATGAGCGCGATGACGATGCGGTTGTCGGAGATCAGTGCCCGGAGGCCTGATGCGAAGCGGTCCAGATATCCGAGCGTTCCGGTCAGCGCGCTCAGGGCCATGATCGTGATGATCCGCGCGAGGAGCAACAACGTGTCGGGCGCGATCGCGGCGCGCCCCAGCTCACCGAGCGTCCAGAGGGGGGCGCGTCCAACCACCAGCGCGAGCGTCGCGGCTCCCGCGAGCATGGAGATGCCCAGGTCGACGCGGAGGCGGACCAGCAGAACAATGAGAACGACGGAGAGGATCAGTGAGAGGATCTCGCGTTCCAAGCTAACTCCTAAGGCCCGCGCCGCTCATGAGCCCACCGCGCCCCTTCGGTCACGATGATCACGCGGCTTACTCCAGCTCCGAAAGGTGCAGATTCGTGCGGACCATGTCGTCCCTCCACTTGTAGAAACTTTCGGTG
Organism: bacterium; assembly: GCA_025782345.1. GTDB lineage: Bacteria > Joyebacterota > Joyebacteria > Joyebacterales > Joyebacteraceae > JALGZG01. The sequence goes on from JALGZG010000029.1 coordinate 2,611, forward strand.
TAGGTGAGAAGCGACACCCACTGCGCCAG
>JALGZG010000169.1 GCA_025782345.1 bacterium
TCGGTGCTGATGTCCTTGATGCGGAACTGCGTGCGAAGCTTGACCAGCCGGTTCTCGCCGGTCAGCTCGAAGAAGAGATTCGGCCAGGTGCCGCTCTTGTTATGGTAGACCTTGTACTCCGTCTTACCCGTGAATCCGTTGAGAAACTCGATGTACGCCTCGCTCCCCCACTCCTTGATGGCGCCCGTCGACTTCGCGAAGCTGGTCGACACGGAACTCCGGGGCTCGGCGCGCTTGACCCAGCCCTTGAGGTTGACGGCCTTCGCGGGAATGCGGTAGTGCCCCTCGGCGTAGTACTGCGTGTAGTCGTTGAGGTTCTGCTGGTCGCCGTGCGCCAGGCCCTGATTGTAGAAGTCCTTCCCGTACGTCTCCCAGGAGCCCATGAAGCTCAACGGTCCCGTGCGGACACCCCTGAGCTCCGTCTTGAAGCCGTTGACGCCCGGGTCCTCGGCGGTCCACAGGTGCCCCGACATCGTACGGCCGTACTCGGAGACCCACGTGACACGGCCGAAGCGCGTCAGCGCGGGCACGATATCACCCAGGGCCATCTCGATGTCGAAGGCGATGGTCTCGTCGAAGAAGCTGCGGTCGCCCCAGTAGGGCGAGTCGGGGTCCTCGTAGTCCTTCCGCGCGTAGGTCGTCCCGACGTGCAGCTGATCAGACCACAGCGCCTTGTTGACCCTGAAGCCGCGATAGTCGGACGTGCTGCTCGTGATCGTGTCGCCCTCCGCCGAACCCGGATAGTACCCCTGCTCGGCTGAGGGAAGGTCCGCCCAGTCCCTGAACTTGTAGTCGCTCCTCTCGCTCAGGAAGCCCGCTCCCGAGAACCCGTAGAGGTCCCAGAAGTCGAGCCTGATCCCCTGCGCCCTGGGCCCCCAGTCGTCGTGCTTCACCTGGTCCGAGTGCACGATCTGCAGCAGCGGCTCGTTCAACCAGAACCTGTCCTGCCCCGCGAAGAGGTGCGTCTCGAACTTGTTTGCACGGAACCGGACGTGCGCCTCCTGAAAGAAGAACTTCGTCTCTTCGACCTTGTCCTCGTCCCGATCCACCCACCTGTCCGACTCCCCCGCGACCTTCAGGAAGCTGTCGACGTCCCGCCACGGGCTCGATTTGAGACAAAACTCGACATAGAGCTCCGGATTGCGTAGCCCCCAACTGGGATCTCCGCCGCCGCTGCTCCGGAGTTCCGTCATGAACGAGGAGTAGCCGTCCAGGGTCGTTACACCTGAGGCGGGAGCGACCCACGACGCGAGCATCAGACTCGCGAGCAGGAGGACCGAGAGGTGGCTGCTTCTCTTTCTCTTGGTTCGAACCAACGGAAGCTCCTTCTGAATCTGTAGCGCCGGTCAGTGCGCCGCAGCAACGCCCCGCGCGGGGACCGCCTGCCGCGGCCCTCCTACCACAGGAAGATCGCCGACAGCCTGTAGAGACTCCCGATCCTCCGCTCCGACAGCAAGGCGACGTCTATCTGAATGTGCTTCGTCCTTATGCCCAGCCCCGCGGTGATCCTGTCGCGGTTCATGCCCGCTCTCAACGCGAAGGCATCGTAGAACCAGACCTCGCTCCCCAGGTTGACGCTGTACTGGTTCTCGTAGTACTCGGGGGCTTCCCTCGGCGCGCGCCACTCCACCGTCATCAGCATGACGTCGCGGAACAGGTACGTCCCACCGATGCGCAGCTCGCTCACTATCGGGTCGAGATCCTCCTCCGCGGTCGTGGAAAGCAGCTGCAGCTTCGGCTCGCCGATATTCCGCACGGTCCCGCCGACGCTCCACTTCCCACGTCGATAGAGTGCGCCCAGGTCCGCGGCGTAGGCGTCGTCGCCGCCCGCGGCGAACGCCGGGTCGTTGTAGTACTCGTATCCGGGCGCCTCGACGGAGAAACGCTTGAGCGTGATGCCCGCGGCCAGACCGTCGATCGGCGTCTCCGTACCGTAGCCCGCCAGGAGCGTGTCCTCGCTGTAGAGGTCCGCTGCCCCCGTTCTCATCCACCCCAGACCGTATCCCATGCTTCCCGTTCCGTACGACGTCAGAACCGCGTCCTCCGACAGACCGTCGACGCTGTAGACGCTGGTCCGCATTCCGAAGACCTGAACTCCAGGCAGTCCTGCCAGCCCCGCCGGATTCCAGTGCAGCGCAGTGACGTCGTCCGCGACGGCCACGAAGGCGCCGCCCATACCCATCGCTCTCGCCCCAAGCTCCGTCTCGAGGAAGTTCGCTTGAACCGCCCCGGCAAGAAGAAGGAGTGCGACGACCGTGCTTGCCGTGATTCTCAACATAGACAGGTCCTTGCTACTTGATGACAACGACGGGTTTGTTGACTCGCTCGAACGTTGGTTCGGTCTTGAACCTCGCCTCGACACGCATCACATATATGCCGTATGGCACGATGTTGCCGTCCACGTCCGTTCCATCCCAGGTCATGGTGTGCTGGGATCGCCCCGTGTAGTCGGTCGGTCCCTTGAACACGAGCCTGCGGGCCAACCGGCCCTCGAGGTCGTAGAACTCGATGTTGACGTAGTCGGCCTCGCGGCCGAGGTAGAACGTGACAACGGTCTCGTCGTACAGCCCGTCACCGTTGGGCGAGAATGGATTCGGCTCGGTCTCCCCGGTCACGGTGTTGCCGCGAGGATTGCCGGCGCCTCCCTTGAGAACCCACCGGTCCGTCTCCGGGATCCACCCGAACAGGCCGAAGTCCTCCTCGGCGAGTCCGCCGGTCTCGTACTCCTGGTAGTGCAGTGTCAGGCTCGGCTTCCCGACGAGCGACACGGCCGTCGCGTCCGCGTACTGCGCCGTCAGATCCCTGGCGACGCCGACGAACTCCATGTCGTCACGGATCTCGGAGACGTCCACCAGGCTTTCAGGTATGGGAGCGACGGTGAACTCCAAGTCGCCGCCTGCGCCCGGCAGGTCGCCGCCCTCTACCGTCAGCACCGTCCCGTCCTGGAACACCAGGAGGCGTTCC
>JALGZG010000218.1 GCA_025782345.1 bacterium
CGTCGTCGCTGGCCCTCTGGGGGGCGACCACCCTGTTCACGCGCTTCCTCGCCAGTGGCCTCGCGCGCTACAACCTGATCTACGGTTCGCTCGGGGCGTTCCTGGCGCTCCTGTCCTGGGTCTACATTGCGAGTCTCATCGTGCTGGGGGGTGCGCACGTCGGGGCTGCGATAGCGGCGAACACGCGGCACGCGATCATCGAGGAGGAAGAGGGGGCGGCGCAGTCCGGGGACCCGGCGGAGTGCGAGCACGCCTCCGAGCACTAACGGGAGATCTCTTGAGAAAACGCGGTCAGACAAAAGGCATTTTCTGCATCGAGGGACTGTGGGATCCGGACCTGCGGGTCAGCTCCAGCGTGGAGCCGCTGCTCGACCTGCTGAATCTCAACGCGCTCATCAGCTACATACACATGGACGCGGCCACGCACGAGGAGTTCGAGTTCTACGTCAAGAAATGGATGCAGAAGCGGTACGACGGGTACCCCATTCTGTACATCGCCAGCCACGGGAGTCAGAGCGGGATACAGGTCGGGAGGGAGGCGTACTCCGTCGGCGCGTTGGCGGATCTCCTGGCCGGGAAGTGCGCGAATCGCATCATCGTGTTCTCATCCTGCAGCACGCTACGGATCGCGAAGCGGGAGCTGCGGCGATTCCTCGAGAAGACAGAGGCTCTCGCCGTCTGCGGCTACCGCGTCGATGTCGACTGGCTTCGTTCCACCGCGTTTGAGCTGCTTCTGTTCTCTCAGATACAGAAGAACGAGTTTTCCGGGCGAGGGGTGGAGGCGATAGACCGCGCCGCCACGAAGATCGCCGGCTCGTTCAAGGACCTCAACTTCAGCATCGTGACCGTGAAGGACCTGGACCGCTGAGGCGCCACCTTCCCACGCAGAACACGATGCCCGCTGCTCGTTCAGGCGGAACCACACAACACTCAGGAGGCAGCCCGTGCCACAATACGCCGTGGGTCGCGACGACGTCCTGTCGGCGCTGCGCGGAGCGCTCGAGCCCCTGGACCACGTTCAGGCGATGTGGGAGGCCGGTGCGATCGCGTTCGATCGTGTGGACGATTGGTCGGACATAGACCTTCAGGTCGCGTCCGATGACGAACGTGTTGAGGACGTGTTCACCGTCGTGGAGGACACGCTTCGGGGGCTGTCACCGATAGACCTGAAGTACCGTCTGCCGGAGCCGACCTGGCACGGGCATTCCCAGGCCTTCTACAGGCTGGAACAAGCGAGTCCCTTCCTCATGCTGGACTTCGTCGTGCTGAAGGCGAGCGCGGAGGACAAATTCCTTCAGCCCGAGATTCACGGACGGCCCTTGGTCTACTTCGACAAGACCGGCGTCGTCCGATTCGACGCGTTCGACGCGGAGGCCCTGGCCGCGACACTCAGGGGGAGGGTGGGCGAACTCAGGGTGTTGTTCGATCTCTTCCGCGTGCTGATCGAGAAGGAGCTCAACAGGGGGAACATCATAGAGGCCGCTGCCTTCTACCAGTCGTACACGCTTCGCCCTCTGGTCCAGGCGCTGCGGATCCTCCACGACCCGACGCGCCACAACTTCCACACACGCTACGTCCACTATGACTTCCCGGAGGAGGACGTCAGGCGCCTCGCCGAGCTCTTCTTCGTTGCAGATGCTGGTGAGCTCGCCGCGAAACGCGAGCGCGCGGAACGCTGGTTCGACGAGGTTCTCGGGGCGATAAATGATGGGCCGTTCAGTGATGATATCGAGCGAGCCGCACTGCGTGCGAAGGGGGGAGAGGACGATGGCTGATTCAGGAATGTGGCCCCACATTTGCATAAGTAGAACCAGTATTCCGGTCCTGGCCGCGCTGGTTGTTGCGGCGGTATGCGTTTTGGTGCCGCCTTCGTTCAACACCGCAGCGGCGGCGGAGCCGGTGGCGACATTCTCCATCGTGGGATACGACCCCGCGACGGGAGATCTCGGTGTCGCCGTTCAGTCCAAGTTCTTCGCCGTCGGGTCCGTGGTACCGTGGGCGAGTTCGGGTGTCGGCGCCATCGCGTCGCAGGCGTACGGCAACACGACGTTCGGCCCCCTGGGGCTTTCGATGCTCGAGAAGGGCATGAGCGTCGAAGCTGTGATGGAGAGCCTGCTCGTCCGCGACCCGGACGCCGCTCAGCGGCAGGTGGGCGTGGTCGATGCGGGCGGCAACTCGTTCGCGTACACGGGCGAGGAGTGCATGGACTGGGCTGGCCACGAGACGGGCCAGAACTTCACCGCGCAGGGCAACATCCTGGTTGGTGAAGAGACCGTCGCCGCGATGGCCGCGGCGTTCCGGGAGACCGAGGGGGTCCTCGGCGAGCGGCTGATGCGGGCGCTCGAGGCCGGGCAGGCGGCCGGTGGCGATTCGAGAGGCATGCAGTCCGCCGGGATGCTGATAGTGCGTGAGGGTGGCGGCTACGGTGGGTACAACGACGTCTACTGCGACCTCAGGGTGGACGATCACGAGGATCCGATAGCGGAGTTGAGGCGGATCTTCGACATGTGGAAGGAACGGGCGCTCATCCTCGAGGGCTACCGGCTCTGCGAGGACGGCGAATGGGACAGGGCCTTCGCCTTTGGGCGGGAGGCCATCGCGCTCAGGCCTGCCAACGGGGAGCCGCACTACCACCTGGCGTGCTACTTCTCGAAGGCTGGCAGGCGCGACGAGGCGCTGGAGGAACTCAGGGCCGCGGTCGACATGGACGAGTCGCTGGGACCAAGGGCCAGACTGGACACGGACTTCGAGCCGCTGTACGAGAACTCCGTGTTTCTCGAGATAACCGGGGACTGAGTCCAGGCGCCGCCCTGGGCCGGCCCCGCGACCGGCCGTCTCAGGGGGTGGCTTCCGGAATGGGCAAGGAGCACGAGAACAGACAAGAGCGCCCGGGCCAGTCGAACGGGGAGTGCTGTCCCGAGCGCGTCGAGGGCTTCGAGCAGGCGCCGCCGGCCGAAGCCCTTCGTGATGTCGAGGAGCGCTGCCGTGTCACCTCGAGCCTGATATCGGACTACACCTACGGATGTCGTGTGGGGCCGGACGGCGAGCTGGGCGGCATCTGGGCGGTTGGCGACCTGCTCCGGATAACGGGTTACACCCTCGACGAGCTCGAGCAAGGACGGCGCTGGCAGGACGTCATTCATCCCGACGACTTGCCGATCATGATGGGCCAGCTGGGCGAAGTGCTCAAGGGCGAGTCGCCGATGGTCGAGTATCGGATCATCCGCAAAGACGGGGAGATCCGGTGGATGCGTGGTCATGTGAGACCGGTACTCGATGAGCAGACGGGGCGCGTCGTTCGCATCTACGGTGCGGTGCAGGACATCTCGGGCAGCAGGCAGACGGAGGCGGCCCTGCGCGAGAACGAGGAGCGGTATCGGATCCTCTCCAGCCTGATATCCGATTTCGCCTACGGCTTCCGAGTGGGGTCGAACGGGGAGCTGTCGCGGGAATGGGTTACCGGCGCGGTCACGGAGATGACGGGATACACGGAGGAGGAGTTCGTAGCGGGCGGCGGCTGGTCTGCAGCGGCCGATCCTGCGGACGCGGAAGTCGTGAAGCAGCAGCTTGCAGAGATCCTCGATGGCAAGGCGGCCGTGGTCGATTTCCGTCTGAGACGCAAGGATGGAAGCACCAGGTGGGTTCGCGACTACGCGAGGCCGGTCAAGGACGAGGGGACCGGACGCGTGGCGCGCATTTACGGTGCAGTGCAGGACATCTCCGATCGCAGGCAGACGGAGACGGCTCTGCGTGAGAGCGAGGAGCGCTACCGCGTCGTCTCGAGTTTGATATCGGACTTCGCCTACGGACTGCTTGTGGGACCCGGCGGCGAGCTCAGCTGTGAGTGGGTGACGGGGGCCGTCGAGGAGATGACGGGACTCACCGAGTCCGAGTTCCTCGCGCATGATGGCTGGTCCCCGGAGACACACGACGAGGACTCCCGGTTGGCCCGCGAGCAGCTGGAGACGCTCCTCAAGGGCGAGGCCGCGGTGGTCGATGTCCGGACGGTGCACAAGGACGGGACCACCAAGTGGGTCCGCGACTACGCGCGGCCGGTCATGGACGAGCAGACCGGGCGCGTCGTGCGCATCTACGGCGCCGTCCAGGACATCAGTAACAGGAAGGAAGCCGAGGACGTGCAGTCGGTGCTGCTCAACGTCTCCCAGGCGGTGAGTGAGTCCGGCAATCTCGAGGAACTCCTCGCAACCATCCACCACGAACTCGGCAGACTCATAGACACCACGAACTTCTACGTCGCCCTCTACCACGAGGAGACCGGCACGTACACCTTCCCTTACCACGTAGACCAGTTCGACGCGAACGAGCAGATCCAGCCGGCGACGCTCGAGAAGAGCCTGACCGACTACGTGCGCAGGTTGGGCAGGGCCCAGATGATCGACGAGCCCGCTTTCCAGGGACTGGTGGACTCAGGCGAGGTCGAGCTGATAGGCGCCCCGTCGGCCATATGGCTTGGGGTTCCGCTCAAAGCGGTGGGCAAGGTCATCGGTGTCGTAGTGGTCCAGAGCTACCAGGAGAGTTCTCCGTACTCGGAGAGTGACTTCCAGGTGATGACGTTCGTCTCAGGGAACATAGCGATAGCCATCGAGCGGAAGCTGGCGGAAGAGGAAAGAGAGCGGCTCGAAGCGCAGGTCCGGCACGCCCAGAAGCTGGAGAGCCTCGGTGTTCTCGCCGGTGGGATAGCCCACGACTTCAACAACCTGTTGACCGGGGTGCTCGGCAATATCGAGCTCGGGCTCCTGCAGGTAGAGGAGGGGTCGTCCGCCGCGCGGAGCTTCACGGAGGCGAGGGTGTCCGCTGAGCGCGCGGCCGATCTGTCCCGCCAGATGCTGGCATACTCGGGGAAGGGTAACTTCGTAATCGAAGCGGTAGATGTCAATGCGCTTGTGAGCGAGATCGGGAACCTGCTGGAAGTGTCCGTGTCGAAGAACGTAGCGCTCAGCTACGACCTGCACGGCGGCCTTCCTCCCGTCGTGGCGGATGTCACTCAGCTCCATCAGGTGCTGCTGAATCTCATCACGAACGCATCCGACTCGATCGGGGACGAGGGGGGGGTGGTGACACTTCGCACGGGCATCAGGGACTGCGACAGTGCTTATCTCAGCGAGACCTACCTCGATGACCATCTCGCCGAGGGGGACTACCTCTTCATAGAGGTCAGTGACACCGGGTGCGGCATGGATCCAGAGACGATGCAGAGGATCTTCGATCCCTTCTTCTCCACGAAGTTCACCGGGCGGGGCCTGGGACTCGCGTCGGCGCTTGGCATCGTCCGTGGTCACTCGGGGGCCATCAAGGTGGCAAGCGGGGAGGGAAAGGGAACCACGTTCACGGTCCTTCTGCCGGTCGGGAACTGCGTTTGTCTGGTTCAGCCGGAGAAGAGAGTGGAGGTCACGAGCAGCGACGGGGGCGGGACCGTCCTTCTGGTAGACGATGAGGACGCGGTGCGCGACATCGGAATGCGGCTCCTCGAGCAGGCGGGGTTTGACGTCGTCGGCGCCGCCGACGGCTGCGAGGCGATCGACTACTACCGCGAGCACAGCGACGAGGTGTCCTGTGTGCTCCTCGATCTCACGATGCCCAGGATGGGTGGGGAGGAGACGTTTCAGGAGCTGCGCAAGATACGAGACGACGTCAGGGTGGTGCTGTCCAGCGGGTTCAGTGAGCAGGAGGTCGTAGGGAGGTTCGCGGAGGGGGGAATATGCGGCTTCGTCCAGAAGCCGTACAGGTTCGAGAAGCTCGTCGCGGAGGTCGAGGCGGCGGCGAGGGCCGGCGCCCGGGATGCGCAGTAGCGTCCTCTTTCTCAGAGTGGTCGGAACCGCAAGGCCGGAGCCAGGTGCTCCGGTCCGTCCGTGTACGGCCCTGTCGCGAGGGGGTGGGCCGCATGGAAACCATCAGGTGAAGGTGACGAGCGCCACTCCGCCCACGGCCATTGCCACAGCGGCGAGCTTCCGCAGCGTGACGCGTTCGTGCAGGAGGATGGCGGCCAGTGGGAGCACGAACACCGCGCTGGTCTGGTTGAGGATGGACGCGGTGGACGCCTGGGTGTACTTCATGCCGGCGACCCAGACGATCATCGCGACGTAGGCGCCGAGGACGGCGGCGGGGATGGCGACCCTCCATGAGCGGGAGGGTCTGAGCGTCGACCAGAGGTAGCGGCGACGCGGGGACACGAGGGTGAGCAGCGCGAGAGCGATCACACCTGCGAGAAGCCTGACGGTGGTCGACCAGAGGACCGGGGAGCGGTCGAGGACCGGCTTCGCGAGCGTCACGGCGAGGGCCATCAGAGCGACAGACAGAGTGGCCAGGCCGATGCCCACCCGGAGGTCGTGTGCAGAGACGTCTGAGGTAGATGCGCGCGCCGTTGTGAGCAGGACCCCGACAAGGATGAGGGTCGCGCCGGCAAGGTCCCCGATGGTCAGCCTCTCGCCGAGGAAGACGAACGTGAAGAGAATGACGAACGGGCTGTAGGTCAGGCTGGCTATCTGTGAGAAACCGGCGCCAACGATGTTCAGGCTCTTGAAGAAGAGGGTGTCGGCGATCGCGACCCCAAGAACGCCGCTCAGCGCCAGGAGCACGTAGTCGAGCAGTGGCGCGTCGCGAAAGAGGCTCTGCCCGGCTACAAGGAGCGTCGCCAGAAGCAGCACGATGGCCACCATGTTCTTGAAGAAATTGAGGGCGAGCGGCTTGAGTTCGCGGCCGCTTATGCGAAAGAGCACGACGGAGACGGCCCAGATGAGGGCGGCGAGGACGGAAAGGACCTCACCGAGATGAGGAATCGTCACGTGTGCAGCCTTTCAGAAGGGGGAGCATGGAGGATCCCGGGACAGTAGCACAGGTCACGGGAGGTGGCGAGCGCGATCGGGGAGCATGGGAGTCTCGCAAGCCCCGGGTCGGGAGGACGATGATGGTGTCCACGGCGGACGAGACACTTGATGCTTGACACGATGGGGCAGGAGCATATAGTATACAGGTTCGTAGAAAAGACGTTCCGAGAAGGAGTTACGAGACAGTCTGGGAGGAGTCGTGGATTACGCCGTAGTCAGGACCGGAGGACTTCAGTTCAGGGTCTCCGAGGGAGACCTCATCCGCGTCCCGCGCATGAAGAGCGAAGTCGGCGAGGCCATCGAGATGCCGGATGTGCTGGCACTGAGCGTCGGTGGCGACGTGAAGGTCGGAAGGCCGGTTGTCGAGAGTGCGTTCGTAAGAGCAGAGGTCATCGCGCACGGGAAAAGCCGGAAGGTCATCGTGTTCAAGAAGAAGCGCAGGAAGGACTACCGGGTCAAGAAGGGTCACAGGCAGGGCTTCACGGAGATTCGCATAACGGGCATAACCTCGTAGTCCGCACTGCCCGTGCGGGAGAGTAGTATCTCAACAGGGGGTTCGCGAAGTGTCACACAAAAAGGGCGTTGGCAGTTCCAGGAACGGACGCGACTCCAGAGCGCAGCGTCTGGGGGTCAAGCGCTTCGGCGGGCAGTTCGTGCGCGCGGGGACCATCATCCTCAAGCAGCGCGGCACGAAGTTCTACCCGGGGCAGAATGTGGGGAGGGGCGGCGACGACACTCTCTTCGCTCTGAAGGACGGGCAGGTAACGTTCGAGCGATGGGGTCGCGACAGGAAGCGCGTGAGCGTCCAGTAGGACGCAGAGGTGAACGTCGAGTTGCAGCGAGAGAGCAGCGGGGACGGGGGAGAACCAGCGTTGGGTGAGGGGACATCCCGACCAGGAACCGAAGACCAGACTGCAATGAAATCAGAGGGGGCATCGTCTGGGAGCGTCCGCGTTCCCGCGGGGCCCCTTTGTCGTTACTGCATCGTCCACGAGAAATCGCGTGAGGTTCGAAAGGGGAGTTCGAGACAATGAAGATCACCTGGCTGGGACACTCTTCATTCCTGGTCGAGTCGAAGGACGGTACGAGAGTCGTGACCGACCCGTTCGAGGCCGGTTCCTACGACGGGGCCGTCGGCTATTCGCCCATCGACACGCACGCCGACGTGGTGACCGTGAGTCATGAGCATGCCGACCATAACGCGGTCGACACGGTGAGCGGCGCGCCCGAGATCGTGCGTGACCCGGAGAAGCGCACGATCAAGGGGATCCCGATATGGGGCATTAGCGCCTTCCACGACGATAGCAAGGGGCAGGAGCGGGGGCGCATCAACATCTACGTGATGGAGGTTGACGGTGTGAAGGTGGGGCACCTCGGTGACCTTGGACACATCCTCTCAGAGGAGGAAGTAGCGTCCCTCGGGACCGTGGATGTCCTGCTGGCGCCCGTCGGCGGTACTACACTATCGGACCGGAGGAGGCCAAGAAGACGGCCGAGGCGCTTGGGGCGAAGGTCATCATACCGATGCACTACAAGACCGACGCGCTGGGATTCCCGATCCAGCCGGTGGATGACTTCCTGAAGCTGATGGAGCGCGTCGAGCGCGCGGGCAGCACGACCGTGGAGATCGGCGCGAGCGATCTCGAGGGCACGCCGAAAGTCGTGGTCCTCGACTACGAGTAGAGATGCGGGGGGGGCAATTGGCGAGCGAACACGTCGTCGGGATCATCCCTGCACGCCTCGGTTCCACGAGATTCCCGGGGAAGGTGCTCGCGCCGGTCGGCGGAAGACCCCTCGTGCAGCACGTGTACGAGAGGCTGGCCGAGGCCTCCAGCGTCGATGAGGTAATGGTCGCAACGGAC
>JALGZG010000296.1 GCA_025782345.1 bacterium
TGACCGCGGCGCTCATGCCCGCGGCGGCGCTGTGCGAGGAACCCACGCCGGAGTGGAAGGCCGAATCTCAGGCGCGCGCCGAAGAGCTCATACAGCGTTTGATCGACCGCTACGAGGCGTCGGATTCCTATCGGATTCTCTTCACGCAGGAAACGTTCTGGGCACTGGCGGATACGGTGCTCACGTCCTCCGGAGAGATGCTGGTCCAGCATCCGCTTCATGTCTCCATCAGCTACGATGACGGCAGCAGAGTGGTGTCGAATGGCGAGAGCCTCTGGGTCTATACCTCGCAGACCAATCAGTTTTTCGCCACCGCGGTCGACTCCAACGACGTCGTGATCGACCCGCCGCGATTCCTCCGCCGATTCGAGCCCGACCCCGACAGGCCCTTTCCCACGCCTCAGGTCGAGAGCGCGCTGTCCGCCAACCAGGTCGCCCTGTCTCTGAGGTCCAGGGACGGCGGCGAACCCAGGGGCATGGACGTCCAGATCGACGAGCGCGAGCTGCTCGTCACGCAGATAACAGCCCGTTCGTCGTCTTCAGACTGGGCGCGTTACAGGATCAGCGAGACCGTGTTCGATGTTGCGACTACGCCTTCGGACTTCGTTATCACCATGCCGCCGGGGGCGGAACGCATCCGCGGGTAGCGAGCACACCGCGTCCACGAGAGATCGCACGGGGCCCAGCTTCGACGCGGGGCTCCAGGAGCGACCGAAACCGCACCGCCGCATCACGGTGCCCCCCGCCAGCCTCCTGACTGGTGATCCTACATGAAGATAGCTGTCATCACTCTCGGCTGCCCGAAGAACCTCGTGGATACGGAGGTCATGCTGGGGCTCCTGGCGGAGGAGGGTCATGAGTTCGCAGCTGACGCGCGCGACGCCGACATCGTAATAGTGAGCACGTGCTCATTCATCTCGGCGGCCGTACTCGAGTCGCGCGCCGTCGTCGACGAGTGCCTCCAGCTCAAGGCCGCCCGGACGGTCGGGCACGTTATCGTCGCCGGCTGTCTCCCGCAGCGCTACGCCGACGCGACATGGGAGATGTTCCCCGGTGTGGACGCCGTTGTCGGATGTTCGGACTTCGAGAAGATCGCGGACGTCGTTCGAGATGTCGCGTCCGGTCGCAGTGTCTACAAGGTCGGCGTTCCAGATGCGCTCTACGACGACCGCTCGCCTCGCGTGCGCGGCACACCCGCACACATTGCCTACGTCAAGATAGCCGAGGGGTGTGGCAACTGCTGCAGCTATTGCACGATTCCGTCCATACGTGGCGCTTTGCGCAGTCGAACGCTTTCGTCCGTGGTCCGCGAGGTTGTTGCTCTGGTCGATGAGGGCGTCAGGGAGGTCAATCTCATCGCCCAGGACACAACCGCCTACGGCACGGACATTGCATCGAACGTAGCCTTGCCGGCGCTTCTGTCCGCGCTGGGAGACACCGGTGTACCGTGGATCCGCATTCTGTACACGCACCCGGCGCACGTGACCGACGAGCTTCTGTATGCCATGTCCGAGGTGGAGTCTGTCGTGCCGTATCTGGACATGCCCATCCAGCACATCTCCGACAGGGTTCTCGCCGCCATGGGTCGCCGGACGGACGGTGAGCGTATCCGCTCGCTCGCTCGCCGCACGCGCGACACGATTCCCGGAGTCGCCATCAGGAGTTCGGTCATCGTTGGCTTCCCGGGGGAAACCGACGAGGAATTCGCCGAGCTCCTCGCGTTCATCCGCGACGGGAACGTGGATCATCTGGGCGTCTTCGAGTACTCGCCGGAACCGGGGACGCCCGCCTTCTCTCTGGCCGGACGCGTCGAGCGAGATATCGCGTCGGCGCGCGCGCGCGTCCTCATCGAGACGATGGAGGAACTGACGGAGGCCCGCGGACGAACCATGGTAGGAAGCGAGATGGTCGTGCTCGTCGACAGCGCCGGTGCACCCTGCGAGGGGTGCCCGGCCGTCGCGCGGACCACCGGTCAAGCCTGGGAAATGGACGGCACGGTATGCGTGGAGTCTGACGACTCGGGTCCTGCCGCAGGTGATTTCGTGCGGGTGAAGGTGACGGGCGTGGCGGGGTTTGACCTGAACGCGACCCTCGTGGAGCGCGCAGCTGTGACGCGCCGTGGGAGGGGAGAAACCGCTTGATAGATTTGAGGGCGCTGTGCTAGCTTTGCCGGTGGCTTGGGTGGAGGTGGGGTGTGGGGAAGAGAAAACGCGGTTCGCGGACCTGGCAGACTGAGAGGGGCGGCGAGCTGCCTCCGGTGGGGCGGTCCGACCTGGACGTTCTTTGCGTACTGCTCGCCGGGGGAACGGGGACTGAGCCAGCTCATTCGGTGGGCAAGGAGCTTCTGGAGCGATTCGGCTCGCTCTCGGGAGTGCTCAGGGAACCTTCTTCGAGCCTGATCACGGTGAGGGGCGTTGGCAGCAGACTGGCGTCCCGGCTGGCCGCGGCAAGGGAGGTGGCCAGGCGACTTCGGACTCACGAGAAGCGGGCGCCCAGACTCTACCTCACCGGACCCGAAGACGTCGCGGACATGTTTATGAGGGAGATGGCAGCCCTCGACAGAGAGCATTTCAGGGCTGTCCTCCTCAACACGAAGAACAGAATACTGGGCGTCAGGACCATCTCGATAGGGTCCCTCAATGCATCGATCGTTCACGCCCGAGAGGTGTTCAAGGCGGCGGTAGCCGAGAGCGCTCAGGCGATCGTCCTGGTTCACAATCACCCGTCGGGACTGCCCGAGCCCAGCACCGAGGACATAGTGGTAACGGAGCGTCTGGCTGAGGCGGGCAGAATACTCGGGATAGAGATACTTGACCACATAGTGCTCGGCAGTCAGGGGTTCGTCAGTCTCAAGGAGATGGGGCACCTCTGAAGTTTCTCCGCGGGTTCAGGCAAACGCCGGAAACGGAAGCGTAACCATGCTCTTCGACTCCGTACTTGGACTGGTCAACGACGTCGCCATCGATCTTGGGACGGCGAACACGCTCATCTACGTGAAGGGCCGTGGAGTCGTCCTGAACGAGCCTTCCGTCATTGCCATCGAGAAGCAGAGCGGCAAGATCGTCGCTGTCGGAAGCAAGGCGAAGGAGATGCTCGGCCGGACACCGGACGGCATCAAGGCCGTCCGCCCCATGAAGGACGGCGTCATCGCCGATTTCGAAGGGACCGAGGACCTCCTCAGGGAGTTCATCCTGCAGGTCCAGAGGCGCAGGCTCCTGGTCCGGCCCAGAATGGTCATCTGCGTGCCTTCCGGCATCACCGAGGTGGAGCGTCGTGCCGTCCAAGACTCGGCGGAACACGCGGGGGCGAGGGAGGTCTTCCTTGTGGCCGAGCCCGTTGCCGCCGCGATAGGCGTCGGGCTGCCGGTGGAGAAGCCCGCCGGCAACATGGTCGTGGACATCGGCGGCGGGACGACCGAGATAGCTGTGATCGCGCTCTCGGGGATCGTCAATCATACGTCCGTCCGCGTCGGCGGAGACGAAATGGACGAGGCCATCATGAGCCATCTCCGCCGAAGCTACAATCTGCTCATCGGTGAGCAGACCGCCGAGCAGATGAAGATCCAGATCGGCTCCGCCTATCCTCTGGAAGAAGAAATGGAGGCGGACGTCAAGGGGCGCGACCTGGTCGGTGGGGTGCCACGAACGCTGAAGATAACCTCCGAGGAGATCCGTGAGGCGCTGCAGGAACCCATTTCCGCTATCGTAGAGGCGCTCAAGCTCTCGCTCGAGGAAACGCCGCCCGAGCTGGCCGCGGATCTCGTGGACCGAGGCATCGTCATGACGGGCGGAGGGTCGCTTCTGCGCGGCCTCGACGTACTCCTGCGCGAAGAAACGAAGCTCCCGATAAACGTCGTCGAGAATCCTCTGACCTGTGTCGTCCTCGGCACGGGCAAGATACTCGAGAACCTTGCCCACTACGAACCCGTCCTGATGAGATCAGCCAAGCGGTAGGAGGACGGGATGCTCGCCCAGCTCACCCGGGTTCTGCGTGGAAACCGTGAACTTTCCACGCTCCTCATCTGCGTGGCTCTCTCCATAATGTGCCTGGTGCTTCCGCCTGGCGCGCAACAGCGCATTTCGTTCGTCCTCTCGGAAGCCCTCCTTGGGCACGTCGAGCGGCTCTCCAGCGTGTTCGCCGAGTACAGACGAGTAGGGGAGGAGAACGCCGCGCTCCGCCACATAGCCATCGACCTCATGACAGAGCGCTCCGCTCTCGTCGCTTACAGGCACGAGAACCAGAGACTGAGGGAACTCGTGGGCTTCCTGGTCGCGTTCCCGGAGGAGGAACTTGCCGAGATGATCCCCGCCCGCGTCATCGGCATGCCGGGCGGACGGGTCGTCGAGAGCATGAAGATCGACAAGGGAGAGGACAGGAGGCTCAGGCCGGGCATGCCCATCGTGGTTCCCGGCGGGCTCGTCGGCAAGATAGCGAGCGTCTTCCACGACCGGTCACTGGTCGAACCCCTGACAAGCGCTTCCTCCGGCGTCAGCGTGATCACGGAGCGGGGGCGCGTCAGGGGCGTCGTGAAGCCCCGGTTCGGCGCGGCGTCGCGCCGCGTGAGCTGGGAGATCGACTACGTTCAGGCGCGCTCCAATGTGCGGGAGGGCGACCTGGTCGTGACGTCGGGGCTCGGGGAGGTCTACCCGCCCGGCATCAACGTGGGCAGGGTTATCAGAACCGTCGAGGGCCCTCTGACCATGTCCATAGAGGTCGAGCTCGCCGTCGACTTCTCGACCGTGGAGCAGGTCTTCGTTCTCACGGGCAGGGCGGGCGTTCCGGCCAAGCTTGACGGACTCCGGGAGCGACTGATCGCGGAGCTGGATAACGAGCGCGCAGCGCTGGAGGGGCGGCCTTGAAAAGTGGGTGGTTTGCAGGCCTGGCCGTGGCGGCCGTCATCCTCGACTCGGCGGTGGTTCCCGAGATCGAGATTCTCGGCGCCCGCCCGGACTTCCTGGTTCTTGTCGTGGCATACGCAGGTCTGGTGTTTGGCGCCAGACCCGCAACAATCGTCGGTTTCATCCTCGGCCTCATCGTCGACGCGGAGCAGCCGGACTACCTTGGCCTTCACGCCCTCTCTCTTTCGCTCATCGGCTTCGCCAGCGCCAGCGCGTGGGAGCACCTTGTTCGTGGGAGCTTGTTCGTACAGATCTGCGTACTGTTGGGCGCCGCGCTCGCGCACGACATCATCTACTACGTCGTCTACTACCGCAACCACCTGGACATGTTTGCGAGGTTCTTTGTGCGCTTCGGGCTCCTCGGGGCCGCATACACCGCGGCGTTCGCCGTCGTGATACACGTTCTGGCGCGAATCTACACTTGGAGGTCGATAGCCGGTGTCACGCGTGCCTAGCGGCCTGGCGGAGATAGACGCACTCCGGCAGAGATCCAGGGTAGTGAGGCTGGTCGCATTCGCCATCTTCTCGCTCATCGTCCTCAGACTCGGCTGGCTTCAGCTCGCCAGAGGCGACTTCTACCGCGACCTTTCCGAGGACAACTACGTTCAGGGCTTCGAGGTCCGCGCACCCAGAGGTCTCATCATTGACCGCAACGGTGAGATCCTCGCCGACAACAGCGTCTCTCTCTCCATCACACTCTCACGCGTGCGCGACCGCGACGACGAGACCCTCGCCGACCTGCTCGCGGAACTGCTCGCTCTGGACCGTGAGTTCGTCGCTGAGAAACTCCGCGAAACGCGCATGCGTTACTACGGCACCGTCGCTCTCATAGAGAACGCGAATCTCGAACAGGTATCCCGGGTGGAGGAGCGACGCTCCGAACTGCCGGGGGTCAAGGTCGAGACCGCAGCGAGGCGCAGGTATGTTGGCGGCAGCCTGTGCACGCACGCGCTCGGCTACGTCGGCGAAGTCTCGCTCCGCGAACTTCACTCAATGGAACCTCTGGGGTACGCGCCGAGGGACATCGTCGGCAAGACCGGAGTCGAGCAGCGCTACGAGCTCCTCCTGAGGGGACGCGACGGTGCGGAGTACTGGGTGTGCGACTCCGCCGGCAGGGAACTCTACCCGTTCGAGGGCGGTCCCTCGCGTGACATCAGACCCGGGCACACCCTGGGCCTGACGATAGACGCCGAGGCTCAGCGCGCGGCCGAGGAGGCGCTCAAGAAGCACGCGGCCGGAGCCGTGGTGGCGATAGAGCCGCGAACAGGCGAGGTGCTCGTGATGGCATCGCACCCGGCCCCGGATCCGAACGCGTTTGCGGAGGGCCTCTCGGACGACGAGTGGCGCGAGCTGACAACGTCGCCCACGCACCCGCTGCTCAACAGGGCCATCCAGGCGGTCTACCCGCCTGGGAGCCCGTTCAAGCTGGTGACGGCAGGCGCCGGCCTCGAGACAGGCGTCATCAGCCGGGGAACCCGGGTCATGTGCAGGGGTTCATACAAGTACGGCATCAGGACCTTCCGATGCTGGAAGGCCGAGGGACACGGCCTCACCGACGTGCTTGACGGCATCGTGGAGTCCTGCGACGTCTTCATGTACCAGGTAGGCGCGAAGCTGGGCGTCGCCACTCTGATGGATTGGGCCGAGCGAAGCGGACTGGGAAGAAGAACTGGTATCGACATCGCGGGCGAGGGCGCCGGGAACGTCCCGACGCCCGCGTGGTATGACCGTCGATACGGCAAGAGGAAATGGAGCAGGGGAGTAGTGATCAACCTGTCTATCGGCCAGGGGGAACTGCTCGTGACACCCTTGCAGGCCGCGTGCCTTGCCTGTGGAGTCGCCAACTCGGGTGTCGTGTACACGCCGCACCTCTTCAAGCACGTCGAGACGTACTCCGGGCGCACGACAGGCACGGCCCGGAGCACCGTGGCCTACGAACTACCCTACAGTGACAGCACCATGAAGCTCCTGCGTCAGGCGATGGTGGCCGTGGTGGAGGCCCAGAACGGGACCGGGAAGCTCGCGCGCATAGAGGGCATCGAGGTTGCCGGCAAGACGGGGACGTCGCAGAACCCGCACGGTGAGGACCACTCGTGCTTCATAGCGTACGCTCCGGCCGACGACCCGCAGATCGCGCTTGCCGTGATCGCCGAGAACGCGGGTGGCGGCGGCGCGATCGCTGCCCCGATGGCCCGGGAGATCATCAAGGCGTACCTCAGGATAGAGGATCCACCCCAGCAGCAGCAGACTGAGGGGGGCGGCGATGAGACCGGCGGCGAGGAGATCGGTGGCGAGCAGAGCGGTATCGGCGAGAACGGTGGCGAGAGCGCTGCAGGTGGCGACCCGGGTCGTGGCGGCGGAAGCGCGCCCTGGAGCATTGCCGGCGAGGCGGGCGGAGGCAGCAATGCTGGACCGTAGGCAGCTCAGGGATTTCGACATCGGGTTGGTCGTCGCGACGCTGGCCATCGTGGCCATCGGCATTGCTATGATATACAGTGCAACCTACGACCCGGACGCAGCATTGCCGTCTCCACTGGTGCAGAGGCAGCTTCTGGTCGCTGCGATCGGAGTGCTCCTCATGGCGGGCGTCGTGCTCATCAGTCAGGACACGTTCGAGGGACTCGCCCCCGTCCTCTACGCGGTGGCGCTGGTGCTCCTCGTGGCGGTGCTCGTAGTCGGCGTCGGCAAGTCCGGTGAGCGGCGCTGGTTCGACCTGGGCCCGCTGAGATTCCAGCCGTCCGAGTTCGCCAAGTACGCGGTCATCTTCGCGCTGGCGCGCTACCTCGCACGGAGGAGGACGAAGCTCGACCGACCGGTGCACCTGCTGCTGCCTCTGGCGATCGTGCTGGTGCCCACGGCCCTCGTCCTGCGAGAGCCGGACCTCGGCACGTCACTGCTGTTCCTGCTTCTGCTGCCACCGATGCTGTACTGGGCCGGGACCAAACCGATACTGCTGCTCTTCCTGCTCATGCCCGTGGTCTCGATGGCGCTCGCCTTCAATTGGATCGCGTGGGTGGTGTTCCTCGCGCTCCTCGGGACGCTTCTGTACGTGTCGCGCATCTTCATGGTCGACAAGCTCATCGTCTTCGTCACGAGCGTCGTTACAGGTCAGCTGAGCCCGTTTCTCTGGTCACACCTTGAGGACTACCAGAGACACAGAGTTCTTGCATTCCTCAACCCGGAGAAGTACCGTTTCAGCACCGGATACCAGCTGATCCAGTCCAAGATCGCGATCGGCTCGGGCTCGGCCATGGGAAAGGGCTTCCTCCAGGGCACGCAGAAGAACTTCGCGTTCCTGCCGGAGCAGCACACGGACTTTATCTTCTCGGTCCTCGCCGAGGAGTTCGGTTTTCTCGGCTGTCTTCTCGTGCTGAGCTTGTACCTGTTCCTCGTGGTGCGGATGTTCCGTCTGGCCGGGACCGTAAGAAACCGGTTCGCCGGACTCGTGATAGTGGGCATCGCCAGTGTGCTCTTCCTGCAGTCGACGATCAACGTCGGCGTGACGCTGGGGCTGTCCCCGGTCACCGGGATGACGCTGCCGCTTCTGAGCTACGGCGGGTCATCACTTCTCGTTACGCTCGCTTCCGTGGGCATCGTCCTTGGGATGGGCCTGAGACGCATGGAGTACTGACCTCTTGAGACCGATTCTGCTTCAGCTGGGTGCGCTCCCCATAAGAAGCTACGGACTGCTCATCGCCGTGGCCTTCATGGTGGGCATCTGGATCGCCCGTCGGCGCGCCACGAAGAACGGATACGACCCGGACATCATCATCGACCTGTCCGTGATTGTCATCCTCGTGTCCATCATCGGGGCGCGTTTGGCCTACGTTTTCGTCCGCTGGGAGTACTACCAACACGATATCCCGGGTATCTTCCAGATCTGGGAGGGGGGCCTGGCACAGTACGGAGGGATGGTCGCCGGAGCCTTGGTGGGACTCTGGTTCTTCCGGCGCAGGGGTATCGACATGTGGGCGGGCGCCGATCTGGTGGCACCGTCGCTCGCGATGGGTGTCACGATCGGGCGCATCGGCTGTTTCCTCAACGGCTGCTGCTACGGCAAGGTGTGCGAGCATCCGTGGGGCGTCGTCTTCAGCGAGAGTTCCATCGCGGGAATGCGGTTCCCAGGGGTGGCCCTCCACCCAACACAGCTGTACGAGGCGCTCCTGGGGCTCGTGGTCTTCTTCGTGCTCCTGGCCGTGGACCGCAGGAAGCCGTTCGAGGGGTTCCTGTTGTGGCTCTTCGTCATCCTCCTGTCGGTCTACCGGTTCTTCATCGAACCCCTCCGCTATCACGAGTCCGTGTCAATGGCCTTCCGGAGCGGGAATGTCGCTCTGAGCAACAACCAGGTCTTCGGCGTCGCGCTCGTTCTCCTGTCCGTGGGCTTCATGGTCTATCTGTGGCGCCGCGCCGCTGCCGGGCGGGGGAGCGTCACCGCTTCTTAGACCCGCGCTTCACGGCGGGGCAGCGACACCTTCTTCCGTACCCCATGGCAGCGATCTCCTCCACACCCCATGGCAACGACCGCCGTGTGTTCCAAACCGCTCCAGCTCGAACCGGACCCATCCCGGGCAAGAGTCCTGAGTCTCGTCCGGGACGTCCTCCTCGCGTTCCTGTTCCCGGACTCCTGCATAGCATGTGGTGCGGCGCTTCCGGCCGACCTGCGGCACCTCTGCGCACCGTGCGGGTCCGGGCTGCGCGCCCGGCCCGGCTCTCTCGCCTTACCCGAACCTCCCGGTTCCCGAGAACGTGCGAGCGCCGCGGCACGGGTGTTCTATGCCTTGGAGTTCGAGGGAGCGGTCCGCGCCCTGATACACGCGCTCAAGTACCAAGGCAGGACTTCGATCGCGCGCGATCTGGCCCGGCTGGCCGTTCCGGCGGCACTGTGTGCGTGTGTGACGCCGCCCGACGTCGTCGTGCCGGTTCCGCTCCATCCCGTCAGGTTCAGGGAGAGGGGCTTCAACCAGAGCGAGCTCCTGGCGGTGCACCTCGCGGCCGGGATCGGCGCGCCGGTGCGAAGGGCACTCGTCAGGGCGCGGCACACGCAACCTCAGGCGCGACTGGCCAGGCGCCAGCGGCTCGATATCGCAGCGGGCACGTTTCGCGGGGTCGAGGGACTCGCGGGGTCCGGACGGGTCCTGCTGGTTGACGACGTAGCCACAACGGGGGCCACCCTCGCCGCGGCATCAGTGGAGCTCCTGAGGACCGGAGCTGCCGAGGTCGTCTGCTTCGCGCTCGCCGGAACACCTCCCCGCGACCGAACGGGCTCAGCAAGCCCCACTGGAAGCGGATGCCGCCGCAGCGCCGAAAGCGGTTGACTGGGCACAGAGCGACCACTAGAATTCGGTGTTCGGGCGCGGGAGCCGCGTCTGTCATAGATCCAAGACGAAGCGGAGGCTAAGAATGAAGGTTGGAGTCCTCACCGGCGGCGGAGACTGCCCCGGGCTGAATGCAGTGATAAGGGCGATCGTGCGGCGCACGATGGGGAAATATGGGGGAGAGGTTGTAGGGTTCCGTTACGGTTGGGCGGGTGTCATCGAAAACAAGCAGATGTCTCTCGGGCTCGAGGAGGTCTCGGGCATCCTTCCCAGAGGAGGGACCATCCTGGGAACGTCTCGGACGAATCCCTACAGAATCGACGGCGGATTCGAGGCGATCAAGGAAACCACCGAGAAGGAGAAACTCGACGGCCTGGTAGTGATCGGCGGGGAAGACACGCTCGGTGTCGCGTACAAACTCTACAGGGAGGGCCTGCCCATTGTGGGCGTGCCCAAGACCATCGACAACGACATCAACGGCACGGATTTCACGTTCGGCTTCGACACGGCGGTCCACATCGCGACTGAGGCCATCGATCGACTCCACACCACGGCCGAGTCACACAACAGGGTCGTCGTTGTAGAGGTCATGGGACGTCACACGGGGTGGATCGCGGTGAAGGCGGGCATAGCCGGGGGAGCGGATCTGATCCTGATCCCGGAGATCCCGTTCGAGCTGGATGAGGTGTGCGACATCATCAAGAAACGCCACGGCCGCGGGAAGAACTTCAGTATCGTTGTGGTGGCGGAGGGCGCAAAGCTGCCGGGTGCCGCACATGAGACGGACGAGGGATCAGGGGAATTCGTGCTGCAGCAGGGAAGCACCGACGCCTTCGGCCATGTTCGGCTGGGAGGTATTGGCACTGAACTCGCCAAGATACTCGAGCGGGAGACCGGGTTCGAAACGAGGGTCACTGTCCTCGGCTACACGCAGCGAGGCGGGACCCCGACGGCGTTCGACCGCGTGCTCGGTACGAGATTCGGCGTCGTCGCGGCGGACCTCGTCCACGCTCGGGAGTTTGGGAAGATGGTCAGCCTTCACGGTGACAAGGTGATCCCCATCGAGATGTCTCATGCCATCGAGCGCCTGAAGCTCGTCGATACGGAGCTCTACGAGGTGGCGCAGACCTTCTTCGGCTAGTCTGGAAGCCCCAGGCCGGTCTCCGGGAGTTCCACGGGGGGCGGGCACGGCAAGAACGGAGTGAGCATGAGCCTTTCCACCAACAACGACCTCATGGTACCGGCCAGAACCGGCGGCTACGCGGTGGGTGCGTTCAACACGAGCAACCTGGAGATCACCAGGGCGATATTCGAAGCGGCGGCCGAGCTCGGGTCACCCGTTATCGTCGCGACGTCGCAGTCGGCGATCACGTACGCGGGGTATGACAACATCCGATGCATGGTCGAGAACATGGCCGAGGCCACCGGCGTGCCGGCGTCGCTTCACCTCGATCACGGAACCGACCTGGCCGTCATCGAGCAATGTCTCGAGCATGGCTGGACCTCCATAATGATCGACGGATCGCATCTGCCTTTCGATGAGAACATCGACGCGACAAAGAAGGTCGTGGAGATGTGCCGGCCCCGAGGCGTATCGGTCGAGGGAGAACTGGGACGGTTGATGGGCGTGGAGGACGAGATCTCGGTCTCCGCCAACGAGGTCGTCTACACCGACCCGGAGCAGGCGGTGGAATTCGTCGAGCGCACCGGCTGCGATTCTCTCGCGATCGCCATAGGAACCTCGCACGGCGCTTACAAGTTCAAGGCCGAGCCGAAGCTCGCGATCGATCGGCTCGCGCAGATCGCCGCGACCGTCCGGGTGCCGCTCGTGCTGCACGGCGCGTCGGCGGTGCCGCCGGACGTACTCGAGCTGGCAACGCGCTACGGCGCCGAGCTGCCCGGGGCGAAGGGAGTTCCCCCCCAGAGCATTCGAGAGGCCATCGGGGGCGGGATATCCAAGGTCAACATCGACACGGACCTCAGGCTGGCGTTCACGGGACGCGTCAGGGAGTTCCTGGCGGAGAGCCCCGAAGTGTTCGACCCGCGCAAGATACTCTCCGCGGCGATAGAAGGGATGAAAGACGTCATCAGGTCGAAGATCGAGCTCTTCGGCTCGGGCGGGAAGGCCTAGGAGGACTCATGGGGTTCAAATTCGCGATCAACGGTTTCGGGAGGATCGGCAGGCTCGTTCTGCGCCTGGCGTCGGAGATGGACGGGTTCGATTGCGTGGCGGTCAACGACCTCACGGATGCGGGGACCATGGCGCACCTCCTCAAGTACGACTCGGTGCACGGGAAGTTCGGCGCGGACATCACGCACGATGACACCTCGATAACGGTGAACGGCGACAGATTCGCGTTCCACTCCGAGCGTGACCCAGCGAATCTGCCGTGGAAAGACCTCGGCGTCGACGTCGTCATCGAGTCGACCGGCCATTTCAGAGACAGACCGGGCGCGTCCAAGCATCTGACCGCGGGAGCGAGGAAGGTGATGATCTCCGCGCCGGCCAAGGACCCGGACGTGATGATCGTCATGGGTGTCAACGATCAGGACTACGACCACACGAACCACCACATCATCTCGACGGCGTCCTGCACGACCAACTGCGCCGCCCCGATGATCAAGGTGCTCCACGACAGTTTCGGTATCTCGAAGGGCATCATGACGACGGTGCACGCCTACACGAACGATCAGATGATCCTCGACTTCCCTCATAAGGACCTCCGCAGGGCGAGGGCGGCTGCAGTCTCCATGATCCCGACGACAACGGGCGCCGCCAAGGCCATCTGCATCGTCATGCCGGAACTCGCCGGGAAGCTCGACGGGCTCGCGGTCCGCGTGCCCACACCCGACGGGTCGCTGGTCGATTTCGTCGTCCAGGTCGAGAAGAAGACCACGGCGGCGGAGGTCAACGAGGCATTCCGAGCCGCGGCAGATAGCCCGCCCCTCGCGGGCTATCTCAAGTACAGCGATGAGCCGCTGGTGTCCATCGACATCGTCGGAGATCGCCATTCCTGCATCTTCGACAGTCCACTGACCACGGTCATGGGTGGCGACCTGGTCAAGATCTTCGGTTGGTACGACAACGAGGCGGGGTACGCCTCGCGCATGGTCGACATGATGAAGCTGGTCGCCGGCAAGTGAGGTCGGTTCCCATGTATCGAAAACTGCACATCACGGATCTCGACCTGGCGGGTAAGCGCGTTCTGACGCGCGTTGACTTCAACGTGCCACTGACTCCCGACGGCGCCGTCGCCGACGACACGCGCATCAGGAGAGTTCTCCCCACGATCAGACACATCGTCGAGTCCGGCGGCAGGGCGGTCCTTGCCTCTCACCTTGGGAGACCCAAGGGCAAGATCGTCCGATCGATGACGCTCAAGCCCGTGGCGGCGCGTCTGGCCGAGCTTCTTGGGCGCGAGGTGGTGATGGCTCCCGACTGTGTCGGCGACACGTCCGAAGGACACGCGGCACGCATGGGCGACGGCGACGTGCTGCTGCTGGAGAACCTCCGCTTCCACACTGGGGAGACCAGCAACGAGAGCGACTTCGCAAGGCGGCTGGCCCGCATGGGCGACGTCTTCGTCAACGACGCGTTCGGCACGGCTCACAGAGCGCATGCATCCACGGTGGGCGTCACGGAGTTCTTCGATCAGAGGGCGATGGGGCTTCTCATAGAGACGGAGCTTCTGAACCTCTCGAAGGCCACGGACGAGCCCAGAGAACCGTACATCGCCATCCTCGGCGGCGCGAAGGTCTCCGACAAGATAGGCGTCATCGACAACCTGCTTCCGAAGGTGGACGGATTCCTGATCGGTGGAGGCATGGCATTCACGTTCCTGGCGGCGCGGGGCAAGGGCGTGGGCGATTCCCTGCTGGAAGAGGACAGGATCGGGACAGCCACAGCACTCCTCGCAAAGGCCGAGGAACTCGGCAAGACGTTCGTGCTCCCGAGCGACATCGTGGTCGCCGAGTCGGTCGCAGAAGGCGCCGCGTCGAAGGTCGTCGACGTCGACAGTATTGAACCCGGGTGGCACGGCGTCGACATCGGTCCGCAGACCGTGGACGAGTTCTGCCGGAAGATAGCGCGGGCGCAGACCATCGTCTGGAACGGCCCGCTCGGTGTGTTCGAGATCCCGGCGTTCGCGACCGGGACACTGAAGGTCGCGCAGGCGGTCGCCACAAGGACCGATGAAGGTGCAGTGAGCATTGTCGGAGGCGGGGACTCCGCGGCGGCGATCGTGGCCGCAGGGCTGGAGGAGCGCGTGACACACATCTCGACCGGCGGGGGAGCGTGCCTGATGTTCCTGGAGGGCAAGCCGCTGCCCGCGATAGAGGCGCTGTCTGATGCGTAGGGAATGACGCGCCGCGTCTTTGGTGCACCGACGCATTCATGTTGGGGGCGCCGCGCGCAGGCGCGGCAAACAAGGGGGCTCCGGGTACGTGGCAAACCGTACGAGGATTATCGCCGGCAACTGGAAACTGAACAAGACCGCGGCCGAAACACGCAGAACGATCCTCGAACTCAGGAACAAGCTCGCCGGACTGTCGACGGGCGCGGAGGTG
This sequence comes from bacterium, assembly GCA_025782345.1. GTDB lineage: Bacteria > Joyebacterota > Joyebacteria > Joyebacterales > Joyebacteraceae > JALGZG01. Next base: position 14,780 of record JALGZG010000296.1, read on the forward strand.
GTCGTGTTTCCGCCGTTCGTGTCGTTGGAGACCGCCGTCGACGCGGCGCGTGAAACGATTCTCCAAGTCGGCGCTCAGAACGTCTTCTGGGAGAAGAGCGGGGCCTACACCGGTGAGGTCTCCACCGCGATGCTCGAGGCCCTCGGAGTAGAGTTCGTCCTGCTGGGACACTCCGAACGTCGAGCCCTGTTCGGCGAGACGGACGCGACAGTCGCCCTGAGACTCGAGGCCGTGCTGGGTGGCCAGCTGACACCCGTCGTCTGTGTGGGAGAGGTGCTTGAGGACCGTGAAACGGGCAAGACGAGCGAGGTGCTTGCGCGGCAGGTTGAGGGGGCGCTCAAGGATGTGGCCCCCGATCATATCGGCAGGGTGGTACTGGCCTACGAGCCCGTCTGGGCGATAGGCACGGGGAAGTCGGCCTCTCCGACAATAGCGAATGACGCACACACCTTGATTCGCGGCTCCATTGCTGCTATGTTTGGAAGGTCTGCCGCCGATGAGACCAGCATTCTCTACGGCGGCAGCGTCAAGCCTGAGAACACCGCCAGCCTGATGCGTGAGAGCGAGGTCGACGGTGTGCTTGTGGGCGGAGCCAGCCTCAATGCGGCGAGCTTCGCGGAGATCGTGAGAGCAGCCGGCTGAGGCGCCGCTGCACCAGAACCTGTTTGCGAGTTCTACTGGAGGAACAGATGTTCGGAGTCATCCTGACGATTCATATCGCGGTATGCTTGGGGCTGATCATTGTCGTGCTCCTGCAGTCAGGGAAGGGCGGTGGGCTGGCCGGTGCGTTCGGTGGGGCCGGTGGCGTCGGAGCGGTGTTCGGCGGTCAGGCTGCCGCTACATTTCTCACGAAGGCCACACGCTATCTGGCCATCGGATTCATGCTGACATCCCTGAGCCTTGCGGTGGCACTGCGAGGAACCCTGAGGAGCGGCACCGTGTCGGATGGACTCGAGGGAAGGCAGCCCTCAGCAGCCACGACTGCCGGTGAGATCGTGCCGCAGGAGGGCACCGCAGCAGAGCTTCCGGGTGCCGGGGTGGAGACCGAGGGGGCCGGCCAACCGGAGACGGCTGAGGAGCAGGGCGGTGTGACCGGCGAGGAAATTCCGGTTGCCCCGGAGACGGAGTAGGGCCAGGACGCCTCAAGCGGCGCCCGCCGACCGCACAGGCGGTCGAGGGGACCCACAGACGGAATATGTGCCCGGATGGTGGAACTGGTAGACACGCCATCTTGAGGGGGTGGTGGGCGAATGCCTGTGCGAGTTCGAGTCTCGCTCCGGGCACCATCGATGTGAGGCAGGACGCCTCGCAGCTGCGGCAGAACGCGCGGACGTTCTGCCGCTTCTTGTTTGTGCGGAGACGCAGATCGTGCGCGCGGGAGCTGCGGTTCCTTCCCAACGTATGAGGACCCCGACATGACCGACACAGGCGCGAGACTGCGGTGGGCGTACGAGTCCCTCTTGACCGAGTTCGGTCGGCAGGGTTGGTGGCCAGGTGGGGGCCCTTTCGAGATCATGGTCGGGGCGGTCCTGACCCAGAACGCGGCTTGGCGGAACGCCGAGTGCGCGATCGAGCGGGTGCGGGAGGCGGGCGCACTGACGCCCGCTGCCCTGGCGATGCTCCCGCTCGGTCGTCTGGAACAGCTGGTGAGGCCCGCGGGAGCCTGGAGGCGCAAGGCCCGAACTCTGGCGGCTCTTGCCGAGACCATCGAAGGAGAAGAAGGGGGATTGCAGGGGCTGCTGTCGAGGAACCCCGGCCTTCTCAGGGAGACCCTCCTCGCGATACGCGGGATTGGGCCTGAGACGGCCGACGCCATGCTGCTCTACGCGGGTGGGTACCCGGTCTTCGTCGTCGACGCATACACAAGACGGTTCGTCGAGCGGCACGGTATCGCACACGCTCGCGCCCGGTACGCCGCGATCCAGGAGCTTTTCATCGATGCTCTTGGTCATGACGCCAACGCCTTCGCCGAGTGCCACGCGCTTCTCGTGGAGCTTGGCAAGCGATTCTGCCGCCCTGACCCCCTCTGTTGCGAATGTCCCCTCAGAAAGGACCTGCCGAAGACCTGAATCTGCCTCACCAAGCGCCCCGGCTGCCGTCTGAGCGCTTGACAGGCGTGGTAGGAAGGAGCATCGTTGAGGTAGCGTACTGACTCTTGACTGGACTGCACCCCGCCGACGGCCGGAAAGCGCAGGCATTCAGCGCTCGAAGAACCGGCCGAGCGGCATGTAGTGGTGCGTTCGAGACACTGCTGCCCACGCCGACATGGAGTGTGATCGTGGTTCGTCAGCCAATGGGATTCGTGATCCTCGCCGGGCTGCTCCTGGCTCTGGCCGCTTCGGGCGCCTCGTCAGCGCATCTCGACCACACGGTCACCTTCGACGAGAGCGACCTCACGACCGCTGAGCGGGACGGCTATGATGTCATAACGCTCTCCGGATGTGACCTGACCAGGGAGCTGGGACGCCCGCAGCTGCCCGTGCTCGCACTGACCCTGACGCTTCCCGCAGGCGCCCGGGTCCGTGAACTCGAGATCCTGAAGGCCGAGAGTATCGAGCTGCTTGCGAGGTTCCGTCCCATCCCCGCACAACACCCCCGCATCCTTCCCGTGCCGGGATTGGACATCCCCTCGCACCCGTTCGTCGATCCGGACCCGTCAGTCTACCTCGGCAGGCACCCCTACCCGGCGCGAATCGCCGAACTACTGTCCGACGGCCGGCTCGGCGCTACTCGGCTTGTCGGAGTAGCGCTCCATCCCGTTCAGTTCGTGCCCACGGTCGGGAAGCTGCGGTTCTTCAAGAGCATGTCTATCCGCCTTCACTACGACATCGTAGAGGAGGATACACCCCGGACCACTCATCGGGATCAGCGCACGGTCGTCCGGGTCCTGTCCGACAACGACGCTGCGGTTCCCCCCGCTTCCGACACACGTCGCCTCTCGGCCCAGAGGCTTGAGGCCGGCGACTACGAGCACGTCATCATCGCAGGCGACACGAGCTTCGAGGCGGCGTTCGCCCCGCTCGCGGCGTGGAAGACCGCGAAGGGCGTGCCATCCAGGATAGTCCCGGTCACCTGGATCACGACGGTGTATTCGGGAGACGACACGCCCGAGCGCATCAGGAACTTCATTGCGGACGCCCACGAGACGTGGGGGACCGTGTGGTTCCTGCTCGGGGGCGACACCGACTGGGTTCCTACAAGGCGAGCTTACGCGATGACGTGCGAGGCCGGGGGACACGCGGACGAGGACAAGATCGGCTGCGACATGTACTTCGCCGACCTCGACGGGACCTGGAACGCGGACGGCGATGACCTCTACGGGGAGCTGGCGGACGATGTCGATCTGTACCCCGAGGTCTTCGTCGGCAGGGCCCCGGTCAGGACGGCAGACGAGACCACGGCCTTCGTCGAGAAGGTCGTGAGCTACGAGCGCTCGCCGCCGGACGACTTCCAGCTGGACATGCTCATGGCCGCCGAGGTGCTCTGGACCGACCCCTTCACCGACTCTGGAATCGCGCTCAACCGCATAGATCGGGAGTCCGTCCCGCCGCGCTACGACCCCATCACCAAGCTGTACGAGACACTCGGAAACGAGTCGGTTGAGAGCGTCATTGCCGCCCTCAACAGCGGGACCGCTCACTTCCTTCACAGCGGACACGCGTGGTACACGGTCATGGGTTGCGGAGACGGTTACCTCAATCGATGGGACATCCCCGAGCTCACCAACGCGGACAGGCAGCCGCTCGTCTACTCCATAGGCTGCTGGCCGGCGGCGTTCGACCTGCCCGAGGACTGCATCGCCGAACGCTTTCTTCAGAGCCCCGGCGGCGGTGGCGTAGCGTTCATCGGGAACAGCAGATACGGCTGGGCGTCCCCGGGCAATCCGGGATACGGCTACTCGGAAAGATTCATGCAGGAGTTCTACCGGGTGCTGTTCGTGGAGAAAATCAGCTCCGCCGGGGCGGCGCTCGCGGCCGCGAAGGCCACACTCGTGCCGTTCTCGCAGGAGGAGAACATCTACCGCTGGCACCAGTATCAGATCAACCTGCTCGGAGACCCGGAGATGCCGGTGTGGACGGCCCAGCCGGCACCACTCGCCGTCGCGCACGGGGACTCCGTGGTTCCTGGGGCCTCGGTGCTGCACGTATCGGTCAGGACCTCCGGCGGACCTCTCGAAGGCGCACTCGTCTGCGCGACCAACGGCAGCGATGTCTACGAAAGAGGCCTCACATCGTCCGACGGCTCTATCTCGCTGTCGGTGGACACGGTGCTGCCCGACAGTCTCGGCATTACAGTGACCGCGCGGAATTGCTACGCGTACCAAGCCCGGATCCCGGTTGTGTTCTCCGGGGCCTTCATGCGGCCCGTTGGTATCGACGTGGACGACACCGGCAGCGGCAACGAGGACGGACTGGCGGGTCCGAATGAGATCGTCGATGTCTCAGTCCAACTCAGGAATTTCGGCAACGAACTGGCGCCCGCGGTCGAGGCCACTCTCTCCACGACGGACACGATGTTGAGCGTTCTTGCGGACCACTCCTACTACGGGGACGTTGCCGGCGGGGTCGTGGCGGTTGGAACGTCGTCCTTCACGGTCGCGATATCGCCGGACTGCCCTGACGGCCACGTCGCGCTCCTCGACTTGGTTATCACCTCCGCCAGCTCGCGCACGACCTGGACCGGCACCGCCTCACTCACCGTCAGCGCACCGGTCCTCAGCCCGGCTTCGTATTCCCTCGACGACACCTGGGGCGGGGACGGTGATGGACTCGCCGAACCCGGTGAGAGCGTGATGCTGATGGTGGAAATCCTGAACTCTGGACTGGCGGCCGCGCTCTCGCCGTCAATCACTCTCTCGACGGACGACCCAGCCGTCGAGGTCACATCCGCGGTCACCGCGCTTCCGTTGATCCCGGCGGGCGACACGGGCCGTGCCGTCTTCGAACTGGCGTTGGCCCCAGACTGTCCCGTGCCGGGCTTCCCTCAGCTGATTCTCGACGCGATCACCGCAGACGGGCTATCGTCAGCGAGCACACTCAGAGTGCTCGTCGGGACCGCCGGCTTCTCGCACGACTTCGAGTCGGGCGCCTCGGGGTGGACGCACGGAGGCGCGTCCGACAGCTGGGGACTCACGGACCATCGGACGCACTCGGGGACCGCAAGCTGGTACTCGGGGACGCAGGGCAGCTGGGAGTACTCGAACAACGCCGACGCGCACCTCGACTCACCGGAGTTCGTGCGGGGCGCCGGTGCAGAGCTCTCCTTCTGGTGCTGGTACGAGTTCCCCATCTACCACGAGGACGGTTTCTACGTGGAGGTCATGTCGTCCGGGGCGACCATAGACACCCTTGATTTCATCGGCAGCGGCGGCGCCCTCGACATGCTGGGTTCCATAGGCAACGACTGGCTCGAGTACAGATACCCGCTCCCGGGCAGCGCAGGTGACACACTGCAGATCCGGTTCAGATTCACGAGCGACGACGCCGACGTGGCCGAGGGTGTCTACGTCGACGATGTCTCCGTCCTCGTCACCGACATTCCGACTGACACCGGCGCCGTGGACCCGGACGAGGAAGTGCCCCGGATATCCCTCCATCAGAATCACCCGAACCCGTTCAGCCCATCGACCCTCATCAGGTTCTCGCTCGCGACCGGCGGAGAGGTGAAGCTCACCGTGTACAACATCCAGGGACGTCTGATCCGGACTCTGACCGAGGGAAGCAGGGCTGCCGGTGAACACGAGATAGCGTGGGACGGCACGGACGAGTACGGCATCGATGTTGCAGCCGGGGTGTACCTCTACCGGCTGGGCCTGGGGGAACTCGAAGAGACACGCAAGATGATTCTGGTACGCTAGCTTCACCGGGCGCGAGGGCGCCTGATGGGAGCGTGAGAGGAAGCGTCTCGGGGGAGATGTGAACGGGCTTCAGGAAGCAAGGCCGGTTGAGGTCAGATTGGACGAGCAGAGCCGGCGGCTGGCCAGCGTGTCCGTTTCGACCCTGCTGTACATGATGGACTACGGCCTGGCGAGGGAGCGGGATCTGAGGCGCCACCACGTCAATCTCGGCTACCTGGCGGAGGATGAGCACGACCTGTTTGAAGCCATGAGGCTGTCCGCGCGTCTCAAGAGAGTAGAGACAAACACGGCGCGGACCGCCCGGGTGAACGAGAGGATCCGGGCCGAACTCGTCGTCAGGGACCTCGGACCGGAGGGCGCCGCAGGACGGTCTCGGGCGTGGGTCTATTCCCCCTTTACAACGGACGCGAACCATGCTAGAAGTGGCCTTGATGAGGACCGACCGGATCAGAACGACAGCGCGGAGAACCCGCTGCGGCCGCTCGGCTAGGTGTATCCTGGCTATGACCTTCGTTGGGACTCTGGTCCTGGCGGGTGGGGCAAACGCCGCCAACAAGTACGCCGGTGAGTTCCTGACTCACGGCGTCGGTGCCCGGGCGCTCGGCATGGGCAGCGCGTTCGTGGCCGTCGCCGATGATGTGACCTCCGGCTACTGGAACCCGGCCGGCATCGCTGACGCGGATGCGCGCTCCGTGCACCTCATGCACTCAGAGACGTTCGGTGACGTGGTGAACTACGACACCGGCGCCTACGTGCACCCTCTGTCGGTCGACGCCGCCCTCGCGGTGACGATCGTCAGGCTTGCCGTGGACGACATCCCATTCACGGGGGACTTCGTCTCCGATGAAGAACGGGTCTACTACGACGAGAGCCTCATAAGATGGGAGAGTGACTCGGAGATGGCCGCGCTTGTCACCTACGCGCGTCGACCTTCTGAGCGATTGCGCGTCGGCGGGAACCTCAAGCTGATCAGGAAATCGATCGGCAACTACTCCTGCTACGGTCTGGGTTTCGACCTTGGCGCGCAGTACGACGTCACGGGAAGCACGACCCTCGGTATCAATGTCCAGGACGTGACCACGACGTTCCTTGTCTGGGACACGAAGGAACGCGAGCGCATCATGCCCACCGTGAAGGTGGGAGTGGCCTATTCCACGCCGATCTCGTCGATGGACGGCGTCTTGACGGCCGCCGCGGACGCCGACGTAAGGTTCGAAAACAGGCTTATGGCGGACGAGTACCACATGGGTTCCATCTCTGCGGACACTCATTACGGCGTCGAGTTCCTCTACAGGGACATGGTGGGTGTGAGAGCGGGGCTGGCGATGAGCCAGCTGACCGCCGGGGCGGGGTTGAGCCTCGCCGGATTCACTGTTGATTACGCATTTGGAAAGCACGAGTATCTGGACTCGAGTCACCGGGTGTCAGCCTCCTACGGATTCTGACGCGCGCCCCCGGAATCTCTGGCCAGCCGGACAGGGGCAGGGAGAGGGATCACGACCGGATCCCGTCCAGTGAATGCCCTCCTGCGAAAGGAGAAGTTGCAGATGAGGAAGGTCCATGCGAGGCGGTACGTGATTCCCGCCGCCGTTCTTGTAGCACTGGGGCTTGTATTCTGGGCCGGATGCAGCAAGGACCTGTTGGAACCGGACGTCGAGGCACCTTCTGGATCCGCGATCACGAATCCCGTCGACGGGTCGAGTCTGAACAGCGACACGCTCAACGTACGAGGCCGCGCCGAGGTGGGAGCGACGATCAAGATCTACATCAATGATGACGATTACAACAACGCCCCTGCGGGCACGGGTGTCTCCTCGCCGGCGGTCCCGAACGATGGCCTCGGCGGGCGCTTCACCGTGGAAAAGGTGGGCCTTGGTGCTGAGGGAGTGAAGAGCATTCGAGCGCGGATCACGGATCTCTACGGCAACGAGGTGCACCCAGACCTGACGCCGACGATAACGATCGTTCTGGACCAAACGCCTCCGCCGATCAGCCTCAAGGGCCTTGAGGGCGCGGTGTGGGTTGACACTGACACTGTGGGGGTATGGGGTGACGGGTACTGGGAGTCGGGCCTGCCCGAGGTGATCGTGTCAGGGAGCACTGACACGTCGGCCGCGGGCGCCAGGCTTCGTTTCGGGATCGATCAGTACGATGCGAATGAGCTCCCGCCCGCCCCCGGCAGCAGCATCGTCGACTTCACAATCAACGTTCCCAGCCCTCCGCTGTCGGGAGGACACGCGGATACCCTGATCAGGTACTTCCTTGAGTCGTACGATGCCGCGGGCAATGTGGCTGACTCTCTGCTCTTCCTGCACTGGGAGGTACTGGGAGGTTGAGGGCAGGGAGGAGGAGCTCAAGCACGATGACGGCGTGTACAACTCGCACGAGCACACCGTGACGGGAAGACCTGGCCAGATGATAGCGGTGGGGTTCCAGGCCCCGACCTGGGCCAACTTCGTCACGAAGATGATCTTCTACAACGCGAACGACAACGAGACCAACCAGGAGAACCCCGAGGCGCCCAGCACCTATCCGTTCACGGCCTGGATCTGGCGCCCGGTAGGCAATATGCCCAGCAACATTCCGGGGAACGACGGCTACGTGCCCTTCCAGGAATACGCCATGTATCCGGAGGACGAGTGGATCATCGTCACCTACCCGACCGCGATCAACATCACGGACAACTCGCACTACCCCGACAAGCAGTTCTTTGTGGGGCTGGAGTGGCAGTACAGGCATAGTCCCCACATCTACGAGGACCATTCGGACCCCATCGCCTACAGGAGCTTCTTCTATGACTACTCGGAGGTCTGGGAGGTACGCACCCAGGCCAACACCATGATCCGTGCGGTCGTGTCCGATGTGCCCAGTCTCGAGGGCAAGGGGAGGGAGCTGGTGCTCACCCCGACGCGCCTATCGCGCTAGGAAGGCAGGGAACGGT
>JALGZG010000302.1 GCA_025782345.1 bacterium
CCGTGGAACGGCCGTGATGACGACGACCGCGCCGTCGCGTCAGGCGTCTACTTCTACCGGCTCGAGGTCGGGGGAGAGGTGCTGACGAAGCGGATGGTGTTGTTGAAGTGATGCAGAACGGCCGGAAGCTATCCGTCAAGACCCTGAGAGAGTTCTTCGCGCTCGAGCACAACATCCTCGTGCTCTTGGGCGCCATCCTGGCAATCGGGATGGGCGAGGAACTCTGGATTCGCTTCATTCCCAAGTACCTCGAACTGCTGGGTGCCGGCGTCGTCGCCATCGGCGTGTACGGCTCCTTCGCGCGGATCGTCTCGACGGTCTACCAGTATCCGGGCGGCTGGCTTGCCGACAGGATGGGTCGCAAGCGCGCGCTCGTCCTGTTCAACCTGATCGCCGCTTCCGGCTACGCGCTGTATCTGGTGACGGACCGTTGGGAGGTTGTCATCGGCGGGTCCGTGCTCGTGCTGGCGTGGAGCAGCATGTCGCAGCCCGCGATCTTCGCCCTCATAGGCGACACTCTCGGCAAGTCGCAGCGGGCGATGGGGTTCAGTGTCCAGTCAATCTGGAAGCGCATACCCATCGTTCTCGCGCCGCCCATCGGCGGATTCATGCTGGAGCGCCTGGGATTCGCATCGGGCATGCGCATCGGATTCGCGATCTCCATCCTGTTCGCGCTGGCTGCAATCTACCTTCAGTCTCGCTACTACCGCATTCCTCCTCCGGCTCCGGAACCCCGGGGAGAGAACGCGAAGTCCGTGTGGCGCATGATGCCCCGTACCCTCAAGCGTCTGCTTCTGGCAGACTGCCTGGTCCGGTTTGGCTCGAACCTGGCCGCCATCTATGTGGTACTTCTGGTCCTCGACGTCCGCGGCAAGAGCCCCCTCGAGTTTGGCGCACTCACTTCGCTGCAGATGCTCACTGCGATCGCCTGCTACATACCCGCGGCACGCCTGGCGGACCGGTACGGTCGCAGGCCGTTTGTTCTTGCCACGTTTGCGCTCTTCGCGCTTTTCCCCATCGGGCTTGTCGTTCTTCCGGCGGGCTGGCTCTTCGTGGCATTCCTGATTGCCGGGCTGCGCGAAGTCGGAGAACCTGCGAGGAAGGCCCGGATCGTCGATCTCGCCGCGGAGTCGCACCGCGGCCGTGTCATCGGCTTCTACTATCTCATCCGTGGCCTGGCCACGATCCCGGCTCCCTTTCTGGGAGGCCTGTTGTGGCAACGCGGTCACAGCTGGCCCTTCGTCCTCGGCGGTGTTGCCTCGGCCGTTGGGCTTCTGCTCTATGCCTTGGGTTCTCGGGGGAGTCGCGACTGATCCAGGTCTCGAGCGGTCTGGTGCCGCCCGCGAGGAATCACTGCGCGGCGCTGATGAGCGCCGCGAGAACAGCTCACACGCTGGAGGCGACGAGCGCCGAAAGCCCCTTCTCAACCGATTCCGGGTCCGCATCGATCGGAATCGGTTCTTCTTTTGGCCCCCTCATGAACAGCAGGACGACCTCTTTGACCGGCCGGTCGGACACCGCGCTCAGAGCGAGGCCGTACGCTTCGGCCTGAGCGCGATAGCGCTCGCGGAGCGCCGACGTGTCGCCCTCATCGAACAGGTTGGTCTTGTAGTCGACGATGACGAGACCGTCCGCCTCTTCGAAGACGAGGTCGATCTTCCCCTCGATGGTCCCACCGTCGTGTGCGATGCAGAACGGAAGCTCTCGCCACACCTTCGATGCAGCGGAAGCTCGAATGATGACGTCGCTCTTGAGGCCCTTCTCGATGATCGGCGTGACCTCGTCGACGGTCTCTGCGGGCAGTCCCTTCGCGAGTGCCACGGCCCGAGCGATTTCCGCTACGTCGCCTGGGGCCGCGAGGTCCAGCTTCTCCATCACCTCGTGGACAACCGTTCCTACATCGGCTCCCGTGACGCCCGGAGGGAGCGTCGACGCCGACCCTGTGCCTGAGCGGCTCACGATCGGGGCTTCCTCGTCCGATCCGGCTGAGGACGGCGAGGCTATGGCCGCCGGCCTGTGGTGGCGGTCTCCGTAGCCGTCGCGCCACGCGCGCCACTCTGCGCGCTCTCGCGCGGCCGCCGTGCCGGCAGGGTCGATCTCAGCCGCCTCCTCCACCTTGAGACGGGTCGGGCGTCGCTTCCTGGTGTCCAGGTCGAGGGACGCGGTATCGAAGGCCACGGGTCCCGGTTCTTTCGCCGCGCGAGCCAGGTCGGCGACCGGCTCCGTGGCGCTCTCGCTCAGGACCTCCAGGTGCTCAAGCAGGCCGCCACCCTTCTTCTTGCCGCCTGCGAACCAGGGCACGATGAGTGCGTCGCGCGCCCTGGTCGTCCCTACGTAGAGGAGCCGTATGAGCTCGGCGTCCCGGCGGTGAGCCTCGAGTTCGCGGAACTCATCGTATCGGGTCGTCGCCAGCCTGTTCTCGGACGGGCCCAGGCCGAACTCGAGGTTGCCGATGTCTCTGTTGACGATCATGCTGTCGTCGCGGGCGCGGTAGTGGGCCAGGTCGGCGAGCACTACCACTGGGAACTCCAGTCCCTTGGCCTTGTGAATGGTCAGCATGCGGACGAAGTTGTCACCTTCCTCGGACATCGGCGACTCGGACTCCTGCGGCGTCAGCTGCTGGACGTCGGCCAGCCAGCGCACGAACCCGCCGAACGACAGCGTCCCGTCGCGTGTCAGCTGGTCGGCGATCTCCACGACCTTGACCAGATTCGCGTGCCGCTGTTCTCCCGTGGGTTTGAGCAGGAAGAGCTCCAGCGCGTTCGTCTTGCTGAAGAGGTCCCTGATGAGCTGCGGTGTCCCCTTGGAGCTCCTTTCGTGATGGAGTTGCCGTAAGATGGTCATCGCGTCGTCCACCGCGGCGATGCCGCTGGACTCATTCGAGATGTAGCGCAGCGTCCCCGCACGGTGGCGGTGCAGCAGGATGTCCTCGTCCGACGCACCGAAGAACGGCGTCCTGAGAGCACCGACGACGGCCGTGAGGTTGTGTGGGTCCTCTATGGCGGCGAGGACGGTGGCGAGCTCCCGGACCTCGCGTCTGGCGTAGAATCTCTTCCCTCCCGCCACACGGTACTCGAGCCCGTAGTCGCCGAAGGCCTCTTCGTAGGCGTCCAACGCGTTAGTGCGGTGGAAGAGCACCGCGATATCACGGAGCTCGACGGGTCTCCAGTCCTTCAACTCTCTGTCGAACACCCGCATCGCGCCTGACTCCGCCACATCCGTAATGAGCGCGGCCGTAGCGCGAGCTTCCGCCTCCCTCACTTCGCCGGCCCTGAGATCGTCGAGCGGCCCGGCGGGGGGGAGGATGACGACGCCCGGGCCCACGTGTGCGCGCTCGCGGAACGCGGACAGGCCGGCGTACTCGGGCTGGTAGCTGCCCCCGTCCTCCGGACGATGCATGATTCCCTGGAACACCGCGTTGACAGACTCGACTATCTCGGGCCGCGTCCTGAAGTTCTCGACCAGTTCGAGGACCTGGCCCGAACCGGCGATGATCTCCCTTGCCTGTTCGTAGGTCTCGATGTCCGCGCGGCGGAAGCGGTAGATGGACTGCTTGGGGTCGCCCACGAGGAAGAGCTTGCCGGGCTCGAGTTCGACGTCGCTCCACGACACGGCGCCTCCGCCCTTCACCTCGCACAGGAAGAAGGCGAGCTCACACTGGAGAGGGTCGGTGTCCTGGAACTCGTCCAGCAGGACGTGGTCGAACGCGCGCTTGAAGTCCTCCCGGACCTCGAGGTTGTCCCGCACCAGGTCGCGCGCCTTTACGAGCAGGTCCTCGAAGTCGAGGAGCCCCACGCGGGACTTCTCCCGCTCGTACGCTTCCAGGAACCCACGTAGCCACTGCACGAGCCCTACGGAGGCGTTGTGCGAGAGGAGCGAGAGGTGAGCCGCCTGACGAGCGCGCAGCTCCTTCGCGCGCGCCTTGATGTCCGCGAGGACGCCGTCGCTCCAGTTGCCCTGTTTTCCGTGCCCCACGGGACGCGGGTTGACCTGTCGGAGCACGTAGGCCGCCCTGCCCTCGTCGGGCACGTGCTCGATCATCTCGGCCTGCTTGACGAACTCCTCGATATCGCCGACCGCTCCGTCGTCGGAATCGGTGCAGTCCGTTCGAGCGAGCTCCGCAAACTCGCGCGCCGCAGATACCAGGTCAGCAGCGAGCGCGCCCACGTCCTCCACGTCCACGGGCCCGGGCACCATGTCGAGCAAGTCCCTCTGATCCACCAGCTCGAGCGCCAGCTCCCGGATTCGGTCCAGCCCGTGTCCGAGCGCCTCCGCGTCTGCCACACAGGCGGGGAGGCTCTCCGAGAACTGCTCCCTGAGCCACGTGTCCCAGACGGCGTCGAGAATGACGGTGCGCCGGAACTCGTCGGTGACCCCGAAGTTCGGGTCGACCCCCGCCTCGACGGGCCGCTCCTTGAGCAGGGTCGAGCAGAACCCGTGTATCGTGCTGACCTGCGCGCGGTCGATCTGGTGCAGAGCTCCGGTCAGGATCGCGGCCTCGCCGGCCCGGGACTCGTCCTTCTCAGCCGCGCGCGCGGCGGCCTCGAGCTCCGCCCTCAGTCGTATCTTGAGCTCGCCGGCGGCCTTCTCGGTGAACGTGATGGCCACGATGCGCGAGATGGCCACGCCGGATCGGATGAGGGCCAGCAGGCGGTCGACGAGTACCGTCGTCTTCCCCGTGCCCGCGCCTGCCTCGACGAGATAGGTGTGAGCGAGGCCGTCGCCCTTTCCACTGGCGAGCGCCCTGTGCTCCGCGTCGCCTGTCGGTCTTTCGCTCATCATTTGATCTCGCTCAGGAGCTCGGTGTAGAACTCGACCCTCGGATCACCCCTCTTGATCGACGACAGCTTCATCGCGGTCGAGCCGCAGGCGTCGGCGTAGTCACAGTAGGAGCAGCCGGGATCGCTCGGAGGCGCGAAGAACATGCCCGACGAGATGCCACGCACCACGAGCGCCACCACTGTCGCGAGGTCATCCATGGCGACCTCGAGCTGCTCTCTGGTGAGTTTCATACGTCCGGGGCCTCCGCTCCCTCCGACGTAGAGGTACTGGGCGGAGTCCACCCGGGCCTGGGGATGCGTACCCTCGAGGAGGCGCGACGCGGCCATCAGGTAGACCGGAAGCTGCAGGCGCCTTCCCCCGTCCAGCACCTTCCTGCCGCCGGTGCGGGCACGCCCCGTCTTGTAATCGATGACGCGCGCACGTGAGTCGTCACCGCTGACGTCTATCCGGTCGATCTTCCCGCTGAAGGTCACGCGCACTCCGCCCGCGGCCTTAAACGGCACGCCCTCCTCGCTCGACAGGGTCTCGTCGTCGCCGGGTCTCAGCCGCCCTCCGAACCGCGCCTCGAAGTACGAGGGCTCGTAGTCGGAATCCTCCAGCGCCTCTTCGGCGAGCCAGAGAGAAAGCCCCGTCAGGAGGTTCCGGAGCGCCAGTTCCCTCGCGCCGGTGACGCCCGAGAGGCTCCACTTGCCTGAGCGGGCGACGCGTGCCGCCACCTCGAACAACGTGTCGCGTGCCTCGACCGTCAGGGGGAAGAGCCCGTCCTCCTTGGCCTTCCGCATGAACTGCTCCAGCACTTCATGGTAGAGGCTGCCCTTCTCGAGCGGGGAGAGGAGCAGGGCTTCCTCAGGTTCGTCCATCGGTTCGATTCCCAGCACGTGGTTCATGAAGAACCCGAACGGGCAGCGCGCGTACTGCTCGAGGGTCGTTGGCGCGACCTTGAGCAGCCCTTCCTCCGTGACCCGCGTGAACCCGGAGAGTTCCGCGATCGCCCCGATCGCCTCCGGTGACGTGAGCACCGCATCGTACTTCGTGAACGCGGGGCTTCCCCAGCGCACCTTCTCCATTTCGAGCCCGCGCGACAGCGGGCCGTCGCTCTGGACGAGATATGCGATCTCCGCGGGGTCGCCTTCCTTGAGAGCTTTGAGCACTGAGCATCCGTCGAACTCGTCGCGCGTCAGAGCCCTGCTCCGGTCCTCAGGGAACCGCCTCGAGAGCGGTATTCGGGTGACGAGCTCGCTCGACTCGAGCCTCTCGTAGTCGTGTCTGAAACCCGTGAGCTCGTCGAGCGTCCTCAGCACGAACGGCGACGGCACTCTTGGCCGCGCGGTTGCCGGGTCGAGGCGCGGGAAGCTCACCAGCAGGACGTCCTCTGCCGAGCCGACCGCGAGATGGTAGAGGAGACGTTCTTCGTCGATGCTCGCGCTTCGGATCGGGAGGCTGCCCATCGCGTCGCCACCTCGCGCGCGGTTCAACCGCTCCCTCTCCGCGTCGAGCAGGATGGGGTCCTGCCTGTGCGCTGCGGGGAACTGCTTCTCCACCAGACCAGGAACGATGACCGTCGGGAACGAGAGACCTCTCGCGGCCATAAGGTTGAGAACGACGGGGCCGCCGGTCCCGAACCGCTCCTCTCTGGCGCCGGGTTCATCGAGCTGCGCGCGCAGGAGCTCGATGAAGTACGCCGGTGTCACGTCGCCGGCCACGCCCTCCAGGGCCCGCGTCGCGCCCGCGGCCTTGAGAACAAGTTCGCGCTCCTCGGATGGCTGAGTCACGTCCCGGAAGACGTTGGTCAGGAGACCGAGGTGGTCGCCTACCGGCGCCCTTGAGAGAGTTCTCGACAGCGGCCGGACGATGCGCTCGAGCAGCGGCAGGAGCTGTTCGATAGGTTTGAGGAGGTGCCGGTGCGCCGCGGCGAACCGGTGCGACCCGTCGGCCCGCTCGAGCCTGTCCCTGAGGCCGGCGAGCCGCTCCTCCCACGAGTCGGCCCCCGAGGTAATGCCGGCCAGTATCGTCGCCTTGTTCCAGTCGGCGACCGGAGGACGGCCTTCACCCGCGTCGATGTCCGCGAGGCTGAGGAACTCCATAACCTCCACGCGCGCGAAGTCGGCGACGGCGGCCTCAGCGAGCTTGACGAGGCTCCTGCCCGTGCGAGAGCGCGAGAGGGGAGGTGGTGACTCGAGGTAGGGCTTCGCTCCCAGGTTCTCGAACTCTTCGCGGAAGATGTCCGAGTATCGGTCGGGAGCCCTCGCGAGCACGGCCGCGCTCTGGAGCGAGGCGTTCCTCTCCTCGAGCAGCCGCGCCAGCTCGCGCACGTCCTCGCGCGCTTCCCTGGCCTCGCCGGGCGCAGAGATGATGCGCACCTCGGCGGGGAGCGGGATGTCGCGCTGATCCTCGATCGGCAGGTCCGTTCGCGGCAGGCTCAGCTGCTCGAACCACTCGAGCGTCGGCCGAGCGTAGTCGAAGCTGGCAATGTCGATGAACGGGAAGAAGACGGCAAGACGCGCCCGCGCCGCGTGACCGGCGATGAGGCGGCGCTGGAGCGAGTTGAGGTCGTAGAAGCCGTAGATGGTGAGCAGGTCCGGTAGTGTGACCGCTTCGGAGGCGAGCCGCGCGGCCGCGGCCGCCATCGCGTCGAGCGTGTCTGCCCATCCGCCTGCTTGCAGCTCGGCCTCGTAGGCTCTCCAGATGCGCAGGAACTCCGTCAGCTTGCAGTCCCGCCCCTTCCGGAGGAGCTTGGCCTCCCGCGCTGCATCGGCCAGCGTGTCGACCGTGTAGCAAGCCTCCTTGACGTCGCGGATCGCGGCGAGCAGAGCACCACCCAGACCCGGTTTGTCTGCGATGCCCTCGAAATACCCGCCCTGCGCCAGCCCGCCGTCCATGAGCTTCCGAAGAGCGACCTCGTCGGCTCCCTTGGGTAGGAGCACGCGTCCATCCGGGAGTGGTGTTCCCGCGACAGAGACGGCGAAGTCCTTCATCGTCATGAAGCGGACGTTGGCGTGGCCGCCCGTGCGCCGGGCAAGCAGGCGGGAGAGCCTGAGTCCCAGGAGATTCGTAGGCACGACGACCGGGACTTCACACAGCGGGTCGGCCGTCACGGCGCGTTCGAGGTGCGCGAGTAGAGCCTCTTCGAGAGTCGGGTGGAAACCGCCCGTCACAAGCGTTCTCCCGAGAGGCTGGACTGTGGGTGACTTCGCCATCAGTGAGGCCCTCTACAGAGAGCCGCGGACTCTTGTCGAGCCCGCGGCCTGGATGGACGCCGCGGACGGCCGCCCTGTCACAGTTCAATCGTCGGTACGCTCATCACCCCTTCAGCCACCGTCGAGAATGATGCCGTCGCGGTCGATGAACCACTCCTCGGGCTTAGTGAGATAGGCGTGCATGTCCTCGAGCAGGCTGAGGTGGTGTTCCTCCTCCTTCTGGAGAACGTCGAAGAGCCGCTTGGCCCCATCGTCGTCGCACACCTTCGCGTACTCGGCGTAGAGCCCCGTTATCTTCTTCTCGAGCTCTATCGCC
>JALGZG010000150.1 GCA_025782345.1 bacterium
CTCCTCGGCCCCATCTTCATTCGCATGCTCAAGAAGCGTCAACTGACCGAGGGCGTAAGAGAATACGTCCCGGAGTCGCACGCGGCCAAGGCCGGGACCCCGACGATGGGCGGACTGCTCATCCTTGTGGCGACGCTCGTTCCGACGCTCCTCTGGGCACGTCTGGACAACGACTTCATCTGGCTCATGATCTTCGCGACCCTCTGGCTCGGCGGCGTGGGTTTCGCGGACGACTACCTCAAGGTGGTCAGGAAGCGCAGGAAGGGTCTCGTCGCCCGCTACAAGCTGACGGGGCAGCTGGGCCTCGGGCTTCTCATCGGGCTCTACGTTTACTACACGCACCTGAGCGGCTCGCCCTCGGAGGTGGAGGTGCCCTTCTTCAAGGACGCCGTTCTGTCGCTCGGGGCCGCCTACGTGGTCTTCGTGATGGTCGTCATCACCGCGAGTTCGAACGCGGTCAATCTCACCGACGGCCTCGACGGCCTCGCGATAGGGTTGGTCATCTTCTGTGCGCTGGCGTTCGCCGCGATGAGCTACGTGACGGGACACGTCAAGTTCAGCGACTACCTCAATATCCCGTATATCGCGGGCACCGGAGAGCTCACGGTCTATTGCTCCGCGCTCATCGGGGCGGGCCTCGGTTTCCTCTGGTTCAACGCGCACCCGGCGGACGTGTTCATGGGCGACACCGGGTCGCTCGCGGTCGGAGGCGCGCTGGGGACCCTCGCGATCCTCATCAAGAAAGAAATATGGCTGATCATCGTCGGCGGCGTCTTCGTGATCATCGCGGCTTCCGTGATCATCCAGATAGCGTCATTCAAACTTCGAGGCAAGCGGGTGTTCCTCATGGCCCCGCTTCACCATCACTTCCAGAAGATGGGGTGGCCGGAGAGCAAGGTGGTCATCCGTTTCTGGATCGTCGGAGCGCTCTTCACGCTGATCGCGCTCTCCACGCTCAAACTTCAGTGACGGGTGGGTCTCATGAAGACCGGATGGGCGGATGAGAGACAGAGGAAACACTCGAAGAGGGGACGAACACTTGGGCGGTCTTACGCCTCAGGAACTGAGCTCGCAGAGAGTCCTGGTGGTCGGGCTGGCGCGGAGCGGCGTAGCGGCCGTGGAGTTGCTGCTGCGTTCAGGCGCCTCGGTCGTGGGAACGGATCTGCGAAGCGCGGACGAACTCGGAGTCGATCCGATCGATTGGAGCGACAGAGGAGTGGAGCTTAGGCTCGGACGCCAGACGCCGGACGTACTTACCGGGATTGACCTTGTTGTCCTGAGTCCGGGCGTCCCGCTGGAATCACCGCTCCCGAGCGCCGCCCGCGACCGCAACGTACGCACGATAGGTGAGCTCGAACTTGCATATGCCGTGTCGATCGGAAGGTGGCTGGCCGTGACCGGAACGAACGGCAAGACGACGACGACCGCACTTCTGGGTGAGCTCGTGAAGAGCTTGGGTGCACCCGTCGCCGTCGCCGGAAACATCGGGCTTGCCCTGTCCGGGGAGGTCGAGGGCGTGCCGGCCGACGGGTTCATCGTCGCGGAAGTCTCAAGCTTTCAGCTGGACACCATAGAGAGCTTCAGTCCGCACATCGGCGTGCTCCTCAACGTCACCGAGGACCACCTCGACCGGTACGAGTCGTTCGACGCTTACAGGAGATCGAAGGCGCGCGTGTTTGAGAACCAGAGCGCATCAGACTTCGCCGTCCTCAACTTCGACGACGCGGGCGTGGCGGCGCTCGAGGCCGACGTGGCCGCCACGGTGATCCCCGTGAGTACCGAACGGGAAGTCAGAGATGGCGTCTTCCTGCGAGATGACGCGATCATCTCACAGGTAGGTGGAGGAGAGCAGAGGATCATCACCGCGAGCGAGGTGGGAATCCCTGGACCTCACAACCTCTCGAACGCGCTGGCGGCGACGGCGGCCGCTGTCGCGGTCGGCGTAACGCCTGCGGATGCCGCGCGGGTGCTCGCGGGCTTCAGGTCCCTCGAGCACAGGCTCGAGGACCTGGGTGAGATCGATGGCGTGGCCTACGTCAACGACTCGAAGGCAACGAACGTCGACTCGGTGAGCTGCGCGCTTCGGAGCTTTGATGCTCCCATCGTTCTCATAGCGGGCGGGAAGGACAAGGGCACTGACTACTCGCCGCTTCGTGGGACCATCGCCGATCGTGTCAGGCACGTCGTTCTGATAGGAGAGGCGGCTTCGATCATGGAGCGGACGTTCGAGGGTGCGGTGCCCATCGAACGTGCCGCCTCGCTCGGAGAGGCGGTGCTGGCCGCGCGCAGAGCCGCCGCGCCGGGCGACGTGGTCCTTCTGTCGCCGGCTTGCGCGAGCTTCGACATGTTCGACGACTTCGAGGACAGGGGACGGCAGTTCAAGGATCTTGTCGCGGCGCTTTCGCGGAAGGAACGCGGGTCCGTCGCTGGAGGTGGGAAGTGAGAGGGAACGTACGCTGCGATTGGTCGCTGGTTTGGGCGACGCTGCTTCTGATCCTCGTCGGGATGCTGACGGTGTACACGGCGAGCGTCCACATCGCAGAGAACAGCTTCGGCGGCAGCCACGTCTTCCTGAAGAGGAACGCGCTCCGCGCGGCGTTTGGACTGGCCGCAATGGCATTCGCGTACGCCTTCGACTACAGGTCCTACCGCAAGCACGCGAAGAAGGCGGTTCTCCTGGTCATCGTGCTCCTGGCAGCGACGCTGCTCTTCGGACGGACCGTGCGCGGCATGCGCGGTTTCCTCCTCATGTTCCAGCCCAGCGAGGTGGCGAAGCTCATCCTCGTCGTCTATCTGGCCGACGTGCTCGCGCGCAGGAAAGACGAGCTGGCGAACTTCACCCACGGGCTCCTTCCCAGGCTGGGGCTCGTGGCGTGCGTGGTCGGGCTCATACTGCTTCAGCCCGACTTCGGGAGCGCGATCGCGGTCGTGATCCTCTCCCTCGTGCTGTTGTTCCTCGGGGGCGCCAAACTGTCGCACATCGGCGCGCTGGCGGGGGCGGCGGTCCCGGGCGTTATCCTCGCAGTGAAGTTCGTGCCTCACATTGCGGAAAGGTGGACCGTGTGGCGCGCCGCCTACGACCTCTCGCTCACGGGAGTCGATACCAGGGGCGCCGGATACCAGATATTCCAGTCGCTCGTGGCGCTCGGGTCCGGCGGACTGTGGGGAAGAGGGATAGGGGGAAGCTACCAGCGCGCGTTCATCCCGGACCCGTACACCGACTTCGCATTCTCCATATGGGGTGAGGAGGTCGGATTCCTCGGCACGTTCGGGCTCATCTGCGTGCTCGCTTTCTTCCTGATGCGCGGGCTTCGGATCGCGAAGCGGGCGCCGGACCGCTACGGCCAGATTCTCGCGTCCGGACTGACCGCGATGGTGACCATCTACGCCGCCATCAACATCGGAGTCGCGACCGCGCTCATCCCGACGACCGGGCTGCCGCTTCCGTTCATCAGCTACGGTGGCTCGTCACTCATCATCAACATGGTCGCGGTCGGCATTCTTCTGAATCTCTCCAAACGTCCCGCGATGGTGGGGCGCTCGAGGATGAATCCGTCGGAGTTGGCCGGTCGGTGGGCAGCTCCAAAGGCCGCAAAAGGGAAGAGGTCGTGAGAGTGATGATGGCCGGAGGCGGTACGGGCGGACACATCAGCCCAGGCATAGCCATCGCCGAGGCGCTGGAGCGCTCAGCTCCGGGTATCGAGGTGTTCTTCATGGGACGAGGAAATTCCATAGAGGAGAGGCTCGTCGGCCGCACGGGGCGTGACTTCGTGGCCGTGCCGTCGATGGGGCTCAGGCGGAGCGCCGACATCAGGAACGTCGCGATGCCGTTCGTGGTGCTCGCAGGATTCGTTAAGGCACTGGGAGTTCTCGCGTCGAGGCGTCCCGCGGCGGCCGTCGGCACCGGCGGCTTCGTCAGCATGCCGCCCATCCTCGCGGCTCGGGCTCTTCGGATACCCGTCGTTCTGCAGGAGCAGAATTCCTATCCCGGGCTCGCGACGCGCGTGCTCTCGCGGTCGGCCTCGTCTGTTCACACGAGCTTCGAGGAGACCGCGGCACACCTGCCGCGGGCGCGGGAGATAGCCCTGTCCGGCAATCCGGTGAGGAGCGAGTTCGAGGCTACTGACCGCGCGGAGTCAAGGGCCAGACTCGGTCTCGACCCCGAAGGCGCCGTGGTCCTCTTCGTCGGCGGCAGCGGAGGCGCTCGGCGCATCAACGAGGCCGTCGTGAGCGCGGCCGGGAAGATGGCTGGTATGGGAGTCGAGCTCGTGGTCCAGACGGGTACCGCTGACGTTGAGAAGGTGAGGGCGGCCGTGGCCGAGGCGGGCGTGACGGCGATCGTAGAGCCCTTCTTCGACGACATGGCTACGGCCTATGCGGCGAGCGACCTGGTCGTGTCGAGGTCGGGAGCGACCGCCATAGCCGAGATCGAGATAGTGGGAAGACCCTCGCTGCTCGTTCCTTATCCCTTTGCGACCGAGGGGCACCAGATGAAGAACGCGCGCGCCGTGGAGAAGGCGGGCGCCGCGGTGGTCGTACCAGATGACGAACTGAACGGCGAGAGGCTCGCCGATGAGGTCTTCGAGCTACTGAAGGATGCGGCGCGGTTGGCACTCATGGCCGAGAGGGCCAGGGCGCTCGGGCGGCCCGACGCGGCTGAGCGGGTTGCCGAGGCGGTCCTGGCCCTCACTCGACGGGGGAGCGCTACGGAGGCGCGCGGCGGCAGCGATACCGGAGGAGGCGCCGGAGACGCTGGAAGCGCTGGAAGCGATGGAAGCGCCGGCAGCGGTGGTGAAGCCGCGGCAGACGGGAGATACACGCAGTGACGATGTTTGGACGCGTGAAGCACATACACCTCGTGGGCATCGGCGGAGTCGGGATGAGCGGCATCGCAGAGGTCCTCCTGAACCTGGACTACGTCGTGTCGGGCTCGGACCTCAAGCGCAGCGAGACGACCACCCGGCTGACCGCGCTCGGCGCGCGCGTCAGCTACGGCCACGACGCCGCCAACATCGAGGGCGCGGACGTCGTCGTGGTCTCGACGGCAGTGTCACGGGACAACCCGGAGATACTGGCGGCGCGCGAGCGACTCGTCCCCGTCATTCCCAGGGTGGAGATGCTGGCCGAGCTCATGCGGATGAAGTTCTCTGTCGCCGTCGGAGGGACGCACGGCAAGACGACGACGACGTCGCTCATCTCGGCCGTGCTGTCGGCAGGCGGGCTGGACCCGACGGTCGTCGTCGGCGGTAAGATAAGCTCGATGGGCACGGGCGCCCGGCTGGGCGCCAGCGAGTACATGGTCGCCGAGGCGGACGAGAGCGACGGGTCATTCCTGAAACTCTCGCCGACGCTGGCGGTCGTTACCACGGTCGACGAGGAGCACCTCGACTACTACGAAGGGCTAGCGGAGATCAAGAGCGCGTTCATCCGGTTCGCCAACAGCGTGCCGTTCTACGGCTGCTCGATCGTCTGCCTGGACGAGCACAACATCCAGTCGATCATCGGTGATATCGAGCGCCGGGTGATCACCTACGGGACGGCGAGCCAGGCAGACGTGCAGGTGCTTGGCGTCGAGGCATCCGGTCAGCGGACGGCCTTCGGCATCGTCGCGGGTAGCCAGGAGCTCGGCCGGATAGAGATAACCATGCCGGGCATGCACAACGTCTACAACTCGGTCGCCGCCGTGGCGGTCGGTCTGGAACTCGGCGTTTCCTTCGAGGACATCGCCGAGGCCCTCGGAAGCTTCGAGGGGATATCGCGGAGGTTCGACGTAAGGGGGGAGGCTCAAGATGTGCTTGTTCTGGATGACTACGGACACCACCCGGTCGAGGTCAGAGCGACGCTCTCAGCTGCAGCGTCGCGCTGGAATCGCAGACTCGTCGTCCTGTTCCAGCCCCACAGATACACGCGTACGCAAAAGCTCCTTGAGGAGTTCGGACGAAGCTTCTACGACGCGACGGTCCTCCTTGTAGCCGGCATCTACGCCGCGAGCGAAGAGCCGATTCCCGGAGTGAGTGGCGCCAGCATCGTCGAGGCGGTCCGCAGGTACGGTCACCACGACGCGATCTACGTGGAAGAGCTGGACGCGCTCTACGAGCGGGCGATGACCGTCATCCGACCGGGCGACGTGGTAGTCACGCTCGGCGCCGGAGACATCTACACGGTTGGCGAGCGGATCCTCGCGAGCCTCCGCGGGGGTAGATCCCTGGAGGACGTTTGAGGGTGCTCGGAGTCACGGTACTGGGTTCTCGCCCGGGGCGGGGGACCCGAACGGAGACAGCGGTGGAGACAGACCCGAAGGTACTCGGTGATCTCGAGAGGATGGCGCCCGGGCAGGTGCTCGTCGCTGAGCCCATGGCCAGGCACACGTCCTTCGGGCTGGGTGGTCCGGCGGACCTCTTCGTCGAGCCCACGGACCCATCGACGTTCCGTGAATGCAGCGACTACCTGACGGAGGCGGGTGTCCCGGTCACTCTGCTGGGACGGGGAACGAACGTTCTCGTCAGAAGTGGGGGGATCGAGGGGGCGGTGATGACCGGGATGAAGGCCTTCACCACGCTTGAGCGCACCGACGTTGGAGTGCGGGCGGGTGCCGGCGTGGGCCTGCCGAAGCTGCTCTCGTTCTGTGCGGAGAACGGCCTCTCGGGTCTGGAGGGGCTCTCCGGTATCCCGGGCAGCGCGGGAGGTGCGGTGGTCACGAACGCTGGGAGCTTCGGCGTGTCGGTCGGTGACCGCCTCACGGGCGTGACCGTATCGAAGCCCGGCGGATCGTCCTCGTTCGTGCCTCGCGACGAGATGCAGATCGTCTACCGCGGGACCGGGCTCTCTGCCGAGACTCTCATCGAGAGCATTGAGCTGGCTCTCGACCCGGGGGATCCTGCAGACATCAGGGCGGCACAGCAGGAGACGCTGGAGAGGAAGTGGAAGACGCAACCGAGCGGGATGAGGTGCGCGGGGTGCGTGTTCAGAAATCCCGCTGGTGGCGCCGCGGGGAAGCTCATCGACGAGGCCGGACTCAAGGGCCTGCGTGTGGGCGGCGCGGTGGTCTCCGACCTGCACGCCAACTTCATCCTGAACGACAGAGGCGCCACCTCGGAAGACGTCGAGGAACTGATCGAGATCGTGCGTGAGCGCGTCGCTGACGCGGCGGGCGTCACACTCGAGCTTGAGATCGAGGTAGCAGGCAGACGGTAGTGACGACAAACGTCGGCGGGAACGGCCGACCGTCCACACGGACACGAGGATCTGCTGTGTCAGGACTTCGCCTCAAGAACAAGAGCCGCAGAGGGAAAGGCGCCCGGACCCGCACTCCGCGCAAGGGCGTCCGGACCCCGCGCAAGGGCGTGCCTGGCCGCCGCGGGAAGCTCAGGCGTATTACCTTCCGCCTTCCTCGTGTCGAGTGGAGCGTCAGGCGCTTCGCCATCGTTGCGTCGGCGCTGATCCTGGTCGCCGGTATGACGCTGGTCATCTCCAGGGCCCCGGGGTGGGGACGAGGCGAGGAGCGCTTCCTTCTGTTGCGGTTCGAGGTCCGTGGTAACAGGGTCCTGACCGAGGACGAGATCCTCGAGCTCTCAGGTGCCGTGATGGGCGGGAATCTCCTCGACGTCAGGATCTCACTCCTCGAGGAGGCCGTGGCGGCGTCCCCTCGCATCGAGAGAGCGCAGGTGAGGAGGGTCCTCCCGGACCGTGTTGTTGTGACATTGGATGAGAAGCGCCCGGCCGCCCTCGTGTCGGTGGGCGCCAACGATGTTCTGGAAGTGACGGATGACGGGGCGGTTCTGCCGGCGGCGGCACAGACCGCGTCGGTCGATCTGCCCGTTATCACAGGGGCGGTAGGGAACGTGGAGCCGGGAATTGCCGAGCTTTCTCCGGAGCTCGAAGGCGCGCTCGCGCTTCTACGTCGCGCGCGGGAGGTTTCGGAGGGGCTCTGGATGGATATATCGGAAGTCAGGATTGCGCCGGGGTCGGGTCTGGTCATCTATACGGTAGCCGACGGGGCAGAGATCAGAGTTGGCTCCGGCGCTCTAGGTTCGCGTGACCTCGAACGCCTGTGGCGGGTGCTCACCGATGTCCGCGACAGGGGGAGAAAGGTCGAGACGATAGATCTCAGGTTCAGGGATCAGGTTGTGGTGAGATTTTCGTAGGCGCGCTCCGTGGGCGCGCCTGGGAGGGAGGCTCTCTCGTGAGAAGAGGTGAGATCCTTGTCGGACTGGATCTCGGATCGAGCAGGATCAAGGTCGTTGTCGCTGATATCACCGATCGCGAGCTGCCGGAGATCCTCGGAATCGGGTCGGGCGGGTCCTGGTGACGCTTGACGGCGAGCACATCAAGGGCATCGACAGCCGCGGCGTCGTGGCCATCTCGCGCAGCGGGGGCGAGATCGCCAAGGCCGAGGTGAACGCGGTTCTTGAAGCGGCGAAGACGCTGGCGCTCCCGGTCGGAAGGACGATCCTCGACGCCAAGGCTCAGGAGTTCTTCGTCGACGGGCAGCTCGGCATCCGCGATCCAATCGGGATGTCGGGCGTGCGTCTCGGTTCGAAGGTGCACATAGTCACGGCGTCGCAACAGGCCGTTGACAACGTGATCAGGGCGGTTCGGCGGGCCGGGCTCAAGCTCTCCGGGATGTCTTTCAAGTCGCTTGCGGCGGGAACGGCCGTGCTGTCCGAGGACGAGAGGGAACTGGGGGTGCTTCTCGTCAACCTCGGCGCCGGGACCACCGGCCTCGCTTTGTATCACGCCGGGACGGTCAGGCACACGGGTGCCATCGGATGGGGAGCGGCCAGCATCACAAGCGACATCGCAGTGGGTCTCAGGATGCCGATCGCCAAGGCCGAGCAGGTCAAGCGCGCGAGCGGATCCGCCAGCGCCTCGATGGCCAAGAACGAGGTCGTCGAGATCCCGACAGTAGGCGGCCACCCGCCGCGGGAGAGCTCGGGTCAGACACTGGCTACCATCATCGAGCCGAGGATGCGCGAGATATTCGACATGGTCATGAACGAGGTGCGGAGCACCGACTACTGGGGGAGGATCCCGGCGGGAGTGGTGCTGACCGGAGGCGGTGCGAAGCTCAAGGACGTGACGGTCCTTGCGGAAGAAGTGTTCGGCGTGGGGGCCCGCATCGGGCTGCCGGACCGGGTCTCGGGACGCTTCGACGCCATCGTCGATCCGGCCCACTCGGCCGCTGTTGGAATTGTAGTGTCGGCTACCGACCCGGGCGCAGCAGGGCCGCACCCGGACAAGCCGTTCGCTGAGAAGGTACAGAGGGTACGTCAGTGGGTGGACAGCCTGCTTTAGGAGAGGGCGGACGATGACGAAGAAGAAGGGAAACACGGCGAAGAAATCCGCGACGCGGAAGAAGAACCGGACCGCGCAGGACGCGAGCGGGATGAAGCTCCAGTTCGACTTCGAGCCCGATATGAGCGCGAAGATCAAGGTGGTGGGTGTTGGGGGCGCCGGTGGGAACGCCATCAACCGGATGATAGAGTCCGGGTTCACGGGCGTGGACTTCATTGCGATCAACACCGACGCGCAGGCGCTCGGGTGCTCACTCGCGCAGAACCAGATTCAGATCGGCAAGAAGCTGACGCACGGGCTCGGCTCCGGCGGCAACCCGGAGATCGGCCGGAAGGCGGCCGAGGAGGACGGCGAGCACATCGCGGCGGTCCTCAAGGGCGCCGACATGGTGTTTGTGACCAGTGGAATGGGCGGTGGGACGGGCACGGGAGCGGGGCCGACCATCGCGAAGATGGCGAGGCAGATGGGCGCGCTGGTGGTCGGCGTGGCGACGAAGCCCTTCCTGTTCGAGGGGCAGTACCGCATGCGCCAGGCCGTCGAGGGGCTCCGCCTGCTCAAGCAGGAAGTCGACACGGTCATCGTCATCCCCAACCAGCGTCTCCTGGCAGTCGCGAGCAAGAGCACGCCGATTCGCGAGGCGTTCCGCATCGCCGACGACGTGCTCCTGAGAGCGACGCGCGGCGTGTCCGATCTCATTACGGTTCCCGGACTCGTCAACCTGGACTTCGCCGACGTGAGGTCCGTGATGACCGAGATGGGTGACGCGGTGATGGGAACCGGCATCTCCAGCGGGAAGAACAGAGCGGTCGAGGCGGCGCAGCAGGCCATCTCGAGCCCGCTTCTCGAGGACGCCAGTATCGCCGGGGCCGGCGGCGTGCTCGTCAACGTGACGGGCGGAGCGGATCTCACGCTCCATGAGATCAACGAGGCGGCCATGATCATCAACGACGCCATCGGGGTCGAGGCGAACATGATCTTCGGAGCCGTTGTCGACGAGGAGCTGAAGGGCCAGACGGTGATCACGGTGATTGCGACCGGCATCCGCGGACCAAAGCAGAGGGCGGAGCGCGAGGCGCCGAGGCATAAGAAGGCGACGCCCGCTAGGCTGACACCGCGTCAGCCCGTCCACAGGGTTGTCGAGCGCCCGAGTCGCGAGCCGTCGCAGCCCTCGCAGGGCGGCGGGATGTACGCGAAGGAGCCGCGGAGGAGCTCGCGGCGCGAGCTGGAGATACCGACGTTCTTGCGCAGGCAGATGGACTAACGCCCGGGGGCCGGCACGAACTTGCGCCGGCCCGAGCGGAAGGAGGTGCCCATGTCCCTGTTCACCAAGCTCTTCGGACTGGGCGAAAACGACCAGTACAACGAGGGGATAGAGCACTACAACCGCGGCGAGTATGACAAGGCCGTCAGTAAGTTCGAGGCTGTCATCTCGACGATCAAGGACAAGTCCGATCCGTACTACCAACTCGGGCTGTTCTACGCCGCGGAGACGCACGCCCACCTCGGGTTTGCCTTCTACAAGCAGGGCGATCTCGATAAGGCGGAGGAGCAGTTCGTGAGAGCGGTGGTGGAGAACACCCGCTACCCGGACCTGCATTACCATCTCGGTGCTATCTACGAGAAGAAGGGTCTCCACGACAAGGCGATCGAAAGCCTGACCAAGGCCGTCGAGATCAACCCGGAGTACATGGAGGCGTACTGCCAGCTCGCGATAGCCCTGTCGGAAGCGGGGCGTTCCGACGAGGCCGCGAAGGCGTTCGAGAAGGCGACGAGATTCGGCCTGTCCCTTCCCATGCCCGACGCGATGCACCTCTCGGAGATCTGCGAGAAGGTCCTCCGGCCTCCGTACGACGAGCTGATGGGAGCCACGCTCGCCAGGGAGGAGTTCCGGGTCCTCATCAACGACTCCATCACTGCCCACAACGCCGGGCGGATGGAGGATGCGACCAAGGGATTCGAGGAGGCAGTGAGGCTCAAGCCGCAGTTCCCTGACATCCGGTGCAGGCTGGCCATCTCGTACGGGGAGGCGGAGCAGTACGAGAACGCGCTGGAGCAGCTGCAGGAGGCGCTGGACATCAACCCGAGCTACATAGATGCGCTCTTCTACCACGGCATCTACGGCCTGAAGCTGGGGAAATACAGAGAGGCGTGTGAGAGCCTCAAGCGTGGCGTCGAGCTGAAGCCTGACTACTGGGACCTCAGGTGCTACCTCGGTGTCGCGTACTTCAAGCGCGGGATGTTCGACGAGTCGACCGAGCACCTGTCACAGGTGACGAAGTCGTGCCCGAGCTACGCGCTCGCGCACTACTACCTGGGCATGACGAACCTGTCCCATGGGCTCACTGAGGAGGCGGTCAAGGCGTTCAAGGTGGCGTTCGAGGACCCGAGGTTCTGGGCCGATATGCCGGGTGAGTCGGCCGACATCATGCTCGAGAGCGGCGAATACGATGTGGCGATCGAGCGCTACACCGTCGCCATCGAGCAGAACCCATCGTACCCCGACCTCCACTGTGGTCTTGGCGCCGCGTATCTCGCCCGGTCGAAGTTCGAGGAGGCCGAGGGGGCACTCGAGGAGGCCGTGCGAATCAACCCGGAGTACACCGAAGCCCACACGTACCTCGGCAGGGTCAAGGCCTGTCTCGAGAAGGAAGACGAGGCCATCGAGCACTTGGAGAAGGCGCTCAGTCTCAAGCCCGGCTACGCGGACCTCCACTGCGCTCTGGCCGACCGCTACATAGCCGGCGAGCGCTACAACGAGGCCATCTCAGAGCTGGAGAAGGCCGTGGAGATAAACGCGGACTATATCGAGGCCCGTTTGACACTCGGGCTCACGTATCGCCGCGTGGACAGAAGCGAGGAAGCGGACGCACAGTTCCGCGGGATCCTCAGCCTCGATCCACGCAACCCGGTTGCGAAAGCTCAGCTTTCGGATTGGACTCCCAGCCACCGGGAGCTCAGGAAGATGCACGCGTGATGCGGCGGCGCGATCACGGGACCGGAAACCGCCACTCGATCTCCGACTTCAGGGAGACGTGGCTGTCCGGGGAACCCGATAGATTGCGCCGGCGCCGTGACGCCGTCAGTGTTGCCCTCTGCTATCCTTCCTCCTATTCACTCGGCATGAGCAACCTCGGTTTTCAGACCGTTCTCGGGCTCCTGCTCGCGGAGCCCGACGTGGTCTGCGAGAGGGCCTTCCACGAACATGGTTCTCCCACGGCCGGCAGGTCCCTGGAGACGGGGACGCCGCTCTCGGAGTTCGATGTAGTTGCCTTCTCGGTCTCGTTCGAGGACGATTTCCGAAATCTCGTCGCCGTGCTCGACGCGGGCGGGATCCCGCTCATGGCATCGGAGCGCTCCGACGACGACCCGCTCATCGTCATGGGTGGCGTGTGCGCCTACCTCAACGCCGAGCCCGTCGCGGCCTTCATGGACGCGGTGCTGGTGGGCGAGGGGGAAGCTCTGGTGGCTCCGTTCATCGAGAAGGTCCGGGATTCCCGGTCGCTTCCCCGGGCGGAGCGCCTGCGCCTGCTCGCCTCTCTCGATGGAGCGTACGTGCCGTCGCTCTACGTCGCCGAACGGGACGCCGACGGCGGCATCGTGGGATTCCGCGCCGACGCTGATGCCCCACTGCCGGTCCATGCGGCAACCGGTCCGTCGCGGATGGCCGCAAGCGTGGTGCTGTCGGACGGCGCCTTCTTCAGTGACATGCTACTGCTGGAAACGTCGCGCGGGTGCGCCCGAGGGTGTCGCTTCTGCGCGGCCGGCAGCGTTCTGACGCCGCGGGTGTGGCGCCCGGCCGAGGAAGTGCTCGGTGCAATGGAGGCCGCTGCCTCGCAAACCTCGAGGGTGGGGCTCGTCACCGCGGCGCTCCTCGACCACCCTGAGGCGACGGAGATCCTGGAAGGAGCGCTGCGCCTGGGTGTGGAACTCAACATTTCCTCGCTCCGGGCGGACGCCATCACCGCTGAGGTTGCGGGGCTCCTGTGCGCCTGCGGCGTCAGGACCATCACGGTGGCGCCCGAGACGGGGACCGAATTCCTGAGGAAGGCCATCGGCAAACCCATGAGCGACGCCGCGCTGCTGTCGGCCGCGCGCACGATGGCAGATGGAGGGCTACGGACGCTCAAGCTCTACTTCATGGTTGGGCTCCCCGGCGAGCGCGACTGTGACATCGAGGCCATTCCGGAGCTTGCAAGAGCGGTCCGCTCGCGCTTCGTCGAGGGGCGCACGGGCGCGAGGGTCAGCGTCAGCGTCTCCGCCTTCGTCCCCAAGCCGCGAACTCCGTTCCAGTGGCTGCCCATGGCCGACGAGGGCTACATCCGGAGGCGCATGTCGTTTCTCCGGAAGGCGTTCGTCGGCAGACCCAGGATGGGGTTCTCGGGCACGGGCGCCAGAGAGGCCAGGAGGGAGGGTGTGCTCGCGCGCGGCGGACGTGAGCTGTCGGAAGCCATCAGGCTCGCGGCCGTCGATGGGGTTCCCTGGAAGGCCGCCCTCAGACGGAGCGGCGTCGATGCGGACGCCATCGTTGATCGTGAGCGAGCCGACGACGAGGTCTTCCCGTGGGAAGTGGTGGACGTCGGCCCGCCGAGAGAGAAGCTCCTGGCATCGCTCACGGTGGCCAGGCGGCTTCTGGATGAGCGTGCGTGAGCTGGGGCTTGAGTGGTTCCACGGTACGCCGCCGGGCAGATGGATGGTGCCGGCCATGGATGGTGCCTTGGATGGTGCCGGCCATGGATGGTGCCGGCCATGGATGGTGCCGGCCATGGATGGTGCCTTGGATGGTGCCGGCGGCTCATTGACATATTGGCGAAAATGTGATATCATAGAACAATGCGGGTGAGTCACATCCTGGTCACACACAAGTCAGGGAGGACAGGGACCATGAGAGTCGTGCGTTCGCTGGCCGCGGTTGTTGTTGTACTGACGATGTCACAGGTTGCCATTGCGGC
>JALGZG010000220.1 GCA_025782345.1 bacterium
TCGCCGTCGTAGGGAGATGACGACCCGCCGCCCTGTATGGCGCTGATGGAGACCGTGTGAGGCAGCGAGTAGCTCTCGACGTCGGAGATGCTGATTCCCGGCAGTTCGTTCGTCGCCCGTATCTTGAAGTAGACGGTCGTGCCCGCGAGCTGCGCCGGAATGGAGGAGTCGGTGACGTACGTCACACCCACGTCGAGGGACATGCCGATCTCGTTCGGCATGACGAGCTCGGAGACTCCCCAGAAGAGTGTGACGGAAGTGATGGTCACGGTGTCCGAGACGTCCGCGTAGACGTCGACCAGCTCGCCGGGCAGAGGCGCGGCGGGATCGGTGGTCACGTTCGTGATGGTCGGCCCCGGGGTCGGCTCCGCGGTCTCGTGAGTTCCCGGCGTCCCGTCCGTCGGGTACTGGGCGGGCGTCGCCGTCCACTCCGACGGGTCGTACGAAGTGTTGGGGAGCACGACGCCGTAGTTGCGCGTGTAGTCCTCGTTCTCGAAGTGCGTGCCGGTCACGACCGCGTAGTCGACGATCACCGAGCCCGCGTTCAGCAGCTTCGCGCCGTCCCCTACCTTCCCGTTCCAGAGGCTGTTGTTGCTCGACCAGGCCTCGTCGGGGAAGTCGACCGGGAACACGATGACCGTGGTGGCGTCACCGGCGACCAGCGCTTCTCCAGGGTCAATCAGGCCCGCGAGTGGCCACGAGAAGATGTCGCCGCTGTTGCCTACGGCCACCAGCGTCCAGTCGGTCAGGTCGACCGCAGCCGCGCCCGCGTTGTAGATCTCGATGAACCGGTCGGTCAGATAGTTGAGATGCGGGTCGCACATCTCGGAGATGAGGACGGCCGTCTGGGCGTGCGAGGCCGTGAAGCCTCCCGCAAGCACGGCGATGGCTGTCAGCAAAACGGCAGTCGTTCTCATCCCTCGTCCCTTCTTCTGGAGTCGCACAACGGAACGCACACAACTTCTATTATACCACAGCAACAGTGCTTTCAGCCAGAGCTCCTCTCGCATGCCGTCGGCCCAACTGCGAGGGCCCACCTCTGTTAGCCTCTCCACTGAGCCGCCCGCTGAACAGGCCCGGCCCCTCATGCAGCAGGGCCGCCCCATGAGGGACGGCCCTGTGCTTTCTATACCAGTTCGCGGTTGTGCCGCGGTTAGGCTGCGCTTCTCACGACGTTCTCCGCCGCCGGGCCCTTCTCGCCCTGAACAATGTCGAACTCAACGCGCTCGCCTTCGCCCAGGGTCTTGAACTCGTCGCCGCCCTGGATCGCCGAATGGTGAACGAAGACGTCCTTCGATCCATCCTCCGGCGTGATAAAGCCGAAGCCCTTGCTGTCATTGAACCACTTCACGATTCCGGTCGTACTCACTGTGTTCTACCTCTCTTGTTCTCGTCGGGCAGGGATCGCCCCTCACGCCGACGATTGTCCTGTCGGGGCCGGATCGTCCGACCGTCCGACTTTCTTTTCACGGGCCTGTCCGGCCCTGCAGGTGGCGCCCATGAAACGCAAAAAGGGCCCGGCGTCTGCGCCAGGTCCCTCCTTAGAGTTTCCGGATATGTTGCCATACCAACCTGATCGCCTCTGCTGAGTGACAGTATAGTCACGGGAGCTACCCAGGTCAAACCCAATCGGCGGCTGCATAGGTTAATTCACCCTGCTGATGCCGTGTCCACACGCGTGATTCCCACCGGATATGGTTCAGTGCACGTCACTTATGGCGTTTGACATAACACCAGCCCTACTGCTAGATTGTACGGGAGGCGTCGAGGCGCGGACCTGTCGCGTCCTGAGGATTGCGCGGTTCAGCACCTCCGGCTGCCTGTCCTCAACCGAGGAGGAGTGAACATGAAGAGGAGTTCAAGTGGAACAGGGTGCGTGGTGCTTGCAGCACTGGGCTTCCTTGTGTGGTGCGCTCCGTTCGCCCAAGCGGACTACGTGTATGACGAAGCTATCGACGGCGACCTGCCGCATCCCAACTCCGCGTTCATCCTCCCCTTCGGCACGCCCAACCCCAATACCATCAGGTTCACACTGGACGACCTCTCGGACGGCTGGATCCTGCAGGTAGACCCTGGCGAGACACTGAAGTCGTTCACGCTGACTGCGTTCACGCCCGACCATCCCGACTACACTGCGACCTTCCACATGTACGACGGACCCTCTCAAACGGATCCAGTGCTCGGCACCGCTTGGGAGAGGTTCGGCGTCGACTTCCTGGACCGCGATTTCATGGACTTCTTCGGGATCGAGCCACTGGGAGCAGGCCAGTATCTGTTCAATTTCTGGTTCGACAACTCCCCCAATCCGACCGTTGAGTTCGACATCAACATGACGGGTCTCAGTCCTGTAGAAGCGACCACCTGGTGTGCCATCAAGAGCCTGTACAGGTAGACGGCCGTATCGGGGTCCAGGTCCAAGAGAGGTGTGCGCCGCCAACCAGCTGGGAATCCTCTTCCGCCGCAGCACAGCATCCCTTATGCTGAAGCACTCTCACTCCGGGTGAACGTGACCTTGGGGGCATGATGGAACCCGACCCGGCTGGAGAAGGCGTGTGCGGAGCGCGACGCCAATCTGCGCATG
>JALGZG010000327.1 GCA_025782345.1 bacterium
ATGTGCTTCACCGCCGCTTCCCCAAACCCCGTAGATTTCGACCCCCTCATTCTCGATCGTGCACCCTCGCGCGGTCACCGACTCCACGGTTCCCGGGAGCCACGCCGGAACCTCGAGTTCCTCCAGAAGCGGTTCTATCATGACCATGCCGAAGCGCTTGTCGATTCGGGAGACCTTCCCGCGAACAGGCGATCTCGATGTCCTGAAGTAACCTCCAGCCGTGATGACCGCAATCCACTGGTCGCGCTCGAGCTTGTCGCCGACGGCTACCTTGAGATACGGTTTCAGCCGGTCCGCGTGCACGCCGAGCTCCTTCGCCACCCGGACCGTCGTCAGCACCTGCGCCTCCTCCGGGCTTTCCCGCACGACCATCGTCCCGTCCGGCAGTATCTTCTCGAGCTTTCCTTTCACGGGCGATCGATAGGTGGACGGCTTCCCAAACCGGCGCTGCCTCGCGATGATCTCTCCCTTAGCAACATCGTCCCCAACGCTCTTGAGGAGCACACCGTCCAGCTCCTCGGGACTGACCTGAAGCGCGCGCGACACGCTCAGGAAGAACGGTCTGAGAAACTGACGGACGCTCCTGGCAATAATGGTGTCGGTCGCAACAACGTCACCAGGTTTGACGAACACCTCTCCTTCAGTCGCAAGCTCTCTGCGTGCGAGAATGCGTCCCCGTTCGATTCGCGCCTCCGCGTGAGCGGGCTCATTCTTTCCTGGCGGTTCGAAGCCCTCCCCGGCGAGTTCGTTTGAAGACGGCGCCTTGCGAGCGTCGTCGACGGTCCCCAGCTTGACAAGCGCCAGGTCGAAGAAGAGTTTCTTCGCGAGGCCCGGGTCCGTCTCCGACAGCACGCCAAGGTGTGGAAACATGAACGCGCGGTCGACCGCTAGTTCGGCACGCCCATCTGGAGCAAGCGCGTCCGTGAGCATCATGGCGGCCGCGTCCCTCGGTGAGTGCGACAGAATACCGCCGCTTCCGATGATGAGATCGTAGTTCAAGACACTGAGCCGGCCCGCCAGCTCCGTCCTCTCCGGTTCGTCGCGAGGAATCGCGTTCACGTCGGACGGACCGAGGAGCTCCTGTTCTGGTATCCCGCGCATCACCTCAAGGTGCTCGCGCACGGCCTCGCGGATCGCGACCGTTGCCGTCGCCCACTCGATCATCGCGTCCTCAGCGGTGGCAGGAAGGCCGGTCGGGTGAACGTGCTTGTTCCCTATCCGGTTCCATAGCTCTCTCTCTTCGATCTCGAAATCGAGAGCCTCCGCGATCGGCCGTGTGCCCGCGAGCCGCGCGACGTTGAGCACGCTGTAGCTCATGCCGATGTTGGCGCTGACGGTCCGCACCACCTGCCCGCGGTATGCCGAGAATACATCCGTGGTCGCTCCACCTATGTCGATCGCGAGGATAGTAGTATCAAGATCCGCAGAGACGAGCGCCAGCAGGTCGGCGAACGCCGCGGGCGTCGGGCGGATAGGTGCCGACACCCACGCCTTGAGTTTCTCGTAGCCGGGCGCCATCGACATGACGTGGTCCATGAAGATCTCGTGAATGGCATGCCGAGCGGGGCGCGTGTTCTCGACCTCCTCCGTTGGACGGACGTTCGGAACCGACCGGAACAGGAAGTCGTCCCCCAACGCCTGCTCAACGTAGCCGGCCGCGTTGACGTTGCCCGCGTAGACGATCGGGAGCTTCGCGTCCGGGTTGAGCTTCGGATGTAGCTCGGATTCCACGATCAGCTCCGCCAGGAAAACGGGCGCCGTGATCGCCTCTCCGTCGTATCCGCCCGCCAGGAGCACCATGTCCGGCCGAAGTCGCTTCAGATCCTCGATCTGGCGGTAGGCGGTCCGTCCGTCGTTGATGCAGATCACATCAAGGACGATGGCCCCTGCGCCCAAAGCAACACGGTCGGCTGTAGCCGCGGTAAACTTCCTGACGAGTCCGGTCACGACCATGGCGAGGCCGCCGCCCGCGCTCGAGGTCGAGAGGTATGTCACGGTGGGTGCGCCGTCCTTAAGGAGAACCTCGCCGGATTCCTGCTCGAGCGCTCGAAGCGCTTCCATAACCCCGATAGACACATCCTCGTCCGGCTTCTCAACCGTCGTCGGAGCCTCGCGGCGGAAGTACTCCCAATCGCCATTGCCGGTGCGCCGGAACAGGATGGCCTTGGTTGTCGTACTGCCTACGTCAGTGATGCAGATCCTGGTGAGTTTGGAAGATTTCACAGGGGACTACCTTTCCAGCTGAGAACTGCTGAACCTGCGTGAGCAACAGAGAAGGGTCTCAAGCCAGTCTACAACAACAATCCCCCTTTGTGCTTGAGAAGCCACTGCTTCCGTTCAAGGCCTCCCCCGTAGCCCGTCAACCCCCCCGTCGCTCCCGATGACCCTGTGACAGGGCACGATGATCGAGACTGGATTGTCGCCGTTGGCCGCCCCGACCGCACACCACACCATCAGGCATAGAGAAAGCAGACGCGCTCATCGCCAAATACCTGCCTCAGGCTAAGCGAATCCCCGCGCGCCCGCCCTCTCTAGCCGTCTAAGTCGGTACGCGAAAGCGTCCACCGTTGTACACGAGCTCGTAAAAGTCTTCTTCACCGGTGATCACCGAGAAGTAGTGGAGCTTGTACTGCCCGTCGTGCTCCTCCCATTTACCGGTGATCCGATCGACGTCAAAGACTCTGTTCTTCCACTTGAAGCGAAGAGGGTCCAGCTGGCCGCCGCTGAATCTGGTCAGAACCGTGACCGGCTCGTTGATTTCGTGGATCATTCCGTCCAGCCCCGTTTCGTAGGTGGTCTCGTGGTGGGACGCATCTTCATCCGATGGC
>JALGZG010000030.1 GCA_025782345.1 bacterium
CATGTCGTCGATGTTGGTCTCGATGAGCACCACCTCGTCGGCCTCGTACGCACTGTCAGCCTGCCCGATGGTCACGCGGAGGAGGTTCGGGATGGGAAGGTCCCTGCTTCCGGCACCGTAGCCCGTCGTCTCAACACGCATCGCGGGCATCGGGCCGAATCCCCCGGCCCACGGCTCGCCGGCGCTCTCGGTGATGGGTTCGCTGCCGTCGGGGAGCTTACCGCCCCAAAGGAGCCCGCCGCCCCCTGCCGCGAGCGTCCTGATTATGGCGACGCCGGTGGGGGTGGCAAGCTCGGCGTCGATCCCACGCGAGACGACCGGGACTCCCTCGAGCAGCGCCAGGGTCGCAGGTGCGGGAACCGGGATCGTCCCGTGCCTGCATTCGACGAAGCCGGTGCCCACGTGGATACTCGACGCGCGCACCTCGTCTATGCCCAACAGCTTCAGACCGGCGACCGACGACACGACATCGACGATCGCATCGAGCCCGCCGACCTCGTGCAGGTGGATCGCATCGACGCTCGCGTTGTGGATCCTGGCCTCGACGCGAGCGAGAGTCCGTAGAACTGCGACACTGGCCCGCTTGACGTCTTCATCGAGGACGCTGTCCTCGACGATCCTGACGATCTCGGCGGCGCTTCTCGAGACGTTCGCTTCTTCAGTGACGACCTCGAACTTCGTGCCCGAGATGCCGTTCCTCTCGGTCTTCCGCGCCTCGACCCTGTAGCCGTCGACGTCGAGCTTCGCAAGCTCACGCCTGAGGCCCGCGAGTTCGAGCCCCGCATCGAGCAGAGCGCCGACGATCATGTCGCCGGCCACGCCCGCAAAGCAATCGAAGTACGCGATTCTCATGGCGCCTCACACGTCCGGTTGATCACGCTTGCCATGTAGCCCGCTCCGAAACCGTTGTCGATGTTGACCACGGCAACGCCCGGAGCGCAGCTGTTGAGCATCGTCAGAAGGGCGGACAGGCCGCGGAAGCTGGCGCCGTATCCGACGCTCGTCGGAACGGCGATGACGGGTCGGTCCACCAGCCCACCGACGATGCTGGCGAGCGCCCCTTCCATTCCGGCGACGACCACCAGGACGTTCGCCTCGGTGAGCGTCTCCCTGTGAGAAAGAAGCCTGTGAATGCCGGCGACCCCCACATCGTACAGCCGCTCGACCGCGTTTCCCATCGCCTCCGCCGTAACTGCGGCCTCCTCCGCGACGGGCTGGTCGGAAGTGCCGGCACTGACGACGAGTATCGCCTTCCCCGACCGCTTCTCCTTCCCCTCCCCGATGAGGATGATCCTGGCGGATTCGTGGTAGACCGCGTCACTTCGGACCGCCTTCACGGCATCGTACATACGGGCGTCAGCGCGCGTTCCCATCAGGAACCCGCCCGCCGGCAGACTCCGGACGACTCCGATCATCTGTTCAACGGTCTTCCCCTCGCAAAAAACGACCTCGGGGAAACCGGTGCGAAGATCCCTGTGCGTGTCTATCTTGGCGAAGCCGAGGTCCTCGTAAGGAAGGCGCCTGAGGACGTCGAGCGCCTCGGTAACGGAGGTCGCCCCGGCGCTCACACCCTCCAGAAGTTCCCTTATGCTGTCTTTGTTCAATCC
This sequence comes from bacterium, assembly GCA_025782345.1. Lineage (GTDB taxonomy): Bacteria > Joyebacterota > Joyebacteria > Joyebacterales > Joyebacteraceae > JALGZG01. The sequence goes on from JALGZG010000030.1 coordinate 1,608, forward strand.
GATTCCCTCTCGGCGAGTGTCTCGTTCATGCTCCCGCTCCTGTACCCGACGAGGTCGACCGCCACGTAGGTGAACCCGAGAGCCCTCAGGCCGTTCACGACTGCCCCGCGAGCAGCGGGGTCCAGAAGCACGCGTTCGTCCGCGCGCGAGACCTCGATCCTGGCGACGTCGCCGTGATCCCTGACCCGTGATCCTTTGATCCCCAGTTCGGCCAGAAGCCCCTCGGCCCGCTCGACCCGCCGGAGCCGCTCCTCCGTGATGGCGGTTCCGTATGGAAGCCTGGTCGCGAGACACGGCGAGGACGGCGCGTCCCAGGTCGCAAGGCCCATGTCCTTCGAGAGAGCGCGGACCTCCGCCTTGGTGAACCCGGCCTCCCTGAGCGGGCTCCTGATACCCAGCTCCGAGACGGCCTGCATGCCCGGGCGGTAGTCGCCCGCATCGTCGACAACGGAACCCTCGGCGACCGCCTCGAGTCCGCGCGTGTCCGCGATCCGCTGGAGCTCCGAAAGCAGCCGCCTCTTGCAGATGTAACATCTCTCGGGCGGATTGGAAACGAAGTTCGGATCGTCTAGCTCGCCCGACTCGACGACCACGAGCTCGGCGCCGATAGAACGTGCCAGGTCGCGCGCCCGCGTCAGTTCGTCCGACGCTCGTATCGCCGAGGTCGCGGTGGCCGCCACGGCCCGCGGGCCGAGCGTGTCCGAGGCCACCTTCAGCAGGAACGTGCTGTCCACACCACCAGAGAAGGCGACGAGCACACTTCCCATGTCCTTGAGGATGCCCGTGAGCGTACCGAGCTTGCCGGATGTTCTCATAATCCGAGGAATGTGATGGCCCCGCCGGACGCGAACAGCGCGAAGCCGACCGTCGCGGCGGTCCCGAGAAGCACGAGTAGGCTGTTGTCCATGTCGGTCCTTCCCTTTCCGCGGGCATTCAGCAACGCGATATTCGTAACCAT
>JALGZG010000074.1 GCA_025782345.1 bacterium
CCCTCCGGGACGGCGTATGCAACAGGCTCGTCTTTCGAAACAGGATCGCGCGCGTCGACGATAATCCTGCCTATGATGCCGCAGAACGCCTCCGCGATCGCTCGCCTCTCCCCCTCCTCCAACGGAAGGCCGAACACCGGCGCACCGCCACCGAACTCACGAAGAGCCGCCAGCTCCGCAGGACCGATGGTGTCGACGTGGGTCCCGAAGAGCACGGTGGCCTTGTTGTCCGCCCCCATCTCTGCGAGCTGCTCGCGCAGTGTGTCCAGCTGGAGCTCGCGGTTCGCGGTCAGATCGACGACGACGCAGAGGAACGTGGCGTTTAGACAGGCTTCCTTCAGCCCGTCCGCGTAGTGCACCTCGTCCAACCCGCCCTCCGGAAAGGGAGGCAGGTCGACGATCTCGAACTCGAAACCGCCCAGACTGAACATTCCGACGTTGGGCGTCAGCGTGGTGTAGGGGTAATCGGCGACCTCCGCGTTCGCGCCGGTCAGCGCGTCCAGAACAGACGTCTTGCCGACGTTCGGGAGACCGACGAGCGCTATCTCCGCGAGCCCCCGCTTCCTGACGGAGAAGGGGTCATCAGAGGCAGAGTGTGTCGCGAGCACGCGACCGACCTTCCTGAGCTCCGCGACCCTTCGCTCGAGCTTCTTCCGAAGCTCCTGGTAGGGCCCCTTGTACTCCGGCCAGCCGGCGAGGTGGTCCTCGAGCAAACGCAGTTCTTCCTTCGGGGACTTCCCCTTGGACTCACGCTTGATCTTGACCCAGAGGTCCTTGTGAGACATCGGCATGGGCTTCTCTCCGGAAGATCCGGCTCCTGGTGCGCCGCCAGCGCTTCTATCGCGCCCCGGTCTTCACCTTCTTGTCCGCGTTGAAGACCGTCCAGTAGCAGTCCTCCGCGTTCACTGCCTCTTCCTCGCTGAACCCCTCGCGCTCCATGACTCGGACGACGAAGGCGTCCGCGTCCCCCACTCGTGAGCCGCCAGGTACCACACGGCGAGCACGCACGCCTCCGGATCGCGCTCGAGCATGTGGTAGAGATTGTGGATGAACCCGAAGTCGTAGACAGGGACCACGGCCTTGTAGTCGTCGTCGGTCAGTGTGACCTGGCCGCCGGTCGTGTCCCAGTGGCGGAGTCTCAGGGACTTCGAGGAGTAGCCGCTGCTCATCCGGAGCGCCTTGTAGACCAGAGAACCTATCTGGCTGTGTACGGTGGCCATGTAGCGGAAACCGGACCGGACCTTCCGGGCCCACTCGACCTCGCTCTTGAGCTTGATGCTCATCTCCGAGTCCTCCTCCCGGACATGATAGCACACGGGGAACGCACAGAGGGAGGCACGGTTACCTCCCGGACCTGCGGACACGCGAGGAGTTCGCGGGGCGGAGCTGCTCCGGACTGGCGCGCATCGTGCGCGCCATGCCCGGCACACACAAGAAAGGGGGGCGGCACATCTCTGCCGCCCCCCTCGTAACCAAGCGCTCGGTCACAGCTACTTCAGCATGATGAGCTTGCCGCTTGCCGTGAGACCGTCGATGTCGAGCCTGGCGAAGTAGACGCCCGAAGCAACGCGCTCGCCGGCGTTGTCGAACCCGTCCCACACCGCGATACCAGCGCCGCCGTTCATGCGCTCGCGGATGAGGCTGCAAACCTCGCGACCGTTGACGTCGTAGATGACGATGTCAACGAGACCGCCGCCCGTCGGCACCGAATAGGCGATGGACGTCGTTTCGGCGAACGGATTCGGGCTGGCCGCCTTCAGGCCGAACGCGAAGAACTCGTCGTCCACGCCCGTGTCGGATTCCTCGGCATTGTACGTGTAGTTCATGTTGCACATGACGGGGTCGTTGTTGATCACGACCAGGCCGACGTACTGCATCGTGTTCCAGCCGTCAAACGCCAGCTCCCCGTTGCCCCACGGACTCAGCGGGATCTCGCCGTACTCCCCGAAGACGCCGCCGGATGTCCGGTAGTTGAGATAGGCCGCGTTTGCGACGGAGAGAAGCGAAGGGCCATCGTACGAGACCAGCAGTCTGCTGTGGCCGGAGCCTGGGTAGTTGAATGTGATGTAGTTGCAGCCGTATCTGTCCGGCTCCCAAGTCGGAGTCGGCCCGCCGATCGCGATCGGGTAGGAGCTGTGACCGCGCATGACGCTGGCGGTGTACCAAGTGCCGCCTTCCTCGAAGTGGTTGCCGTCGTCACGAGACCCGGTGAACCAGCACCAGATGGCGAATTCCTTGTACTCGTCTTCCATGCTGGTCCCGTAGGTCCCGAGCACGACGTCCATCGCGTCCAGCGGCTGCGAGGAACTCTCCAGCTGCCACCAGTTGTCGACGATGATGCCGCTGCCGAAGTTCTCGGACAGGAAGAAATTCCACACGCATGAGCCGTACCAGCGCAGGCTGCCGTTGTGGTAGTCGATCGACCGGTAGAGCGAGCTCAGGAACTGAGGGAGGTAGCCCAGGTAGTCGTTGACGTCGTCGTAGAGGTGGTCTTCCAACCACATGGACGTGCACTCCTTGTACCACGTGTCCGCGTTGATGTTGTGCGCGGCCTGGCAGGAGTGACCGAACTCGTGAGCCACCGTAATCTGCATGCACTCGATAGGCGGGTGCGAGAACCCGACCCAGTCGTTCTCGATCACAACGTAGCTCGTCGCCGCGTTCGGGGGATACCCGCCGGGGCCGTCGTTGTAGTAGTAGCTGCCCGCGCAGTATCCGTAGAGACCGGTCAGGTTCTGCACGTAGATGTCGTAGAGGTCGTTGCCGCCGCCACCGTCAGGGTCGCTGCCGTCGGGAGGAGGAGCACGAAACCCCAGGTTGGTGACTTCTTCGTCCCAGATGAGTTCGACCTCGACCATCATGGCGTCTCTGTAGGTCGTGCTTGGCCACCCGTAGATCTTGTGCACACCGCTCGTGTCGTAGTGGATGCGGAAATGAGTGGTCTCGACGTAGGTCATGGTGGTGGGTCTGGCCCTTAAACCTCTGATCTCCTCGGCCACCACATCCGGAAGGTCCGGCAGCGCGAGGCGGATCATGTCGTCCATCGGAGTCCCGCACTTGTCCATCTGCACGCCGGCCAGGTCCTCGCGGACCTTCCATGGTGCGTAGAGCGCGTACGCCGTCTGAAGGATCATCTCGTCACGGCTGATGGTGCCCTTACTGTAAGCGTCCTGTATCACCGCGGCGGTCGTCATCTCAGCGGTCTCGAGCCTAGCTATTCCCGGACCGGCAACGAGCGCCAGGGTAACAACACACAGCAACACGGCAGCGGCCAGCTTGCGCATTGCAGAGCCCCCTCTCTCAAAGATGCCATCTCTATCAGGCCTATGTCCTCTCAACTCATAATTGTAGCACAACTTAAGGTCAAGGTCAAG
>JALGZG010000315.1 GCA_025782345.1 bacterium
CGGCCGTGCCCCTGGCCATCCTGGCGTTCTTCGCGCTCTTCCGCTCGCTGTCGGCGCTCGTTGGCGACCTGCTCGTGGCCACCGGCAATCCGAGTAAGTTCCGCGCTATCACTGGTCTGCAGTTGGCGCTGGCGGCCGGCGGTCTCTACTTCGGAGCGACGCTAGGGGGGATGGTAGGCGTGGCGCTCGTCATGACGACCGCGCAGGGGATCTCGCTGGTTGTGGGCTGGATCTTTGCGGCGAGAGTCGTGGGCGCGCGGGCCGGGGAGTTCGCCCAGGCGGTGCGCGGGCCCGTCGCAGCGAGCGTCGTTGCCTCGGCGGCGTCGGTGCTCGCGTTGAGGGTTCTGCCCCACGAGGGGAACCTCCCTGCGCTTCTGGCCGCCGTGGGGGGTGTCGTTGTCCTGTTCTTCGCGGTCTGGGCCGTGCTCGACGCGAAGCTCAGATCGGACTTCGCAAAGGCACTCCGGCGAGGGGAGGCCACGTGACCGCGCTGATCCCAGGGGGTGCGCCTTGAGCAGGTCCCGCGCGGGGCGGCTGGTGCGAAGCCCCTGGCTTCCAGTGCTGATTGGTGTCGCCGCGATCGTCAGGGCCGTCGCCGTGGCCCCGTCCGCGGCGGCGATCGTCATCCTGGTTCTGTCTGCCGCGTGCTGGCTCGTGTGGAAATTCGGCGCGAGAGTTGGGCTGTTGCTTCTTTTCCTTGCCTCCATTCCCTTTCGAGAGCCCTTGAGCATCGACATCGTTGGGACGGCGTCGTTCTTCCCGACCGACGTCCTTCTGGTGGGGCTGTTCGCGGACGCCGCCTACCGCGGCGAACTCCGACGTATGTGGCGATCGAGTGTTGTGTTCAAGATCGGGCTGGCGATTCTGGCCCTGAGCCTGCCTGGGCTCATGACCGCGTTCTGGGGTGTGACCGCCTTCTACCGCATCGCTTTGCAGGTCGCGCTGTTCGTCGTGGCATCGAGCCTTGTCCGCTCGGGGCGCGACGCGACGCTGGCGCTGGTGGCGGTCGTCGTCGGTCTGGCGCCGTCAGTCGCCTACGGTCTCTACCAGGCGTCACTGCCGTACGGCGCCGAGCTACCGGACTGGGCCAATCAGTTCCTGGCCTACGGTCCCACCGGCGAACGCAGCGTCCGGACCTTCTCGACGTTCGATCACCCGCTCAGCTTCTCTCTCTACCTGACGGTCGGGTTCGGTCTCTCGCTGGGTCTGGCTCCTGGTCGTGGGCGCTGCGATCGGCTACTGCAACATGTTCACGGCCTCCATCGGCGGTACGGTGGGCATGCTCTCAGTGTTCGGGGTCACGCTCATTCTGGGCCGGCGCCGGGTCGCCGTGTTCGTGCCGTTCCTGATCGTGCTCCTGTTCTTCCTGTCTCCGGCCACTCTCGTCGACAAGGCCGAGCGCGTTCTCTCAGGTGAGGCGATCACCGTCGCGGCGCGTGTGGTGACCTACCAGCAGGGCGTGGCCGCGATCAAGGCACACCCGTTCCTGGGGGTGGGTTGGGGAGGCATACGCAGGTTCATGGAGCACGACTACAGACTCACGCGCGCGTACGCGGTGCCGTTCGGAACGGAGAACTATTTCCTCCAGCGAGGAGTGGCGCTCGGCGTCCCCGGTCTGGCTCTCTACCTTGCGCTCTGCGTGCTCTTCTTCAGGAACCTGAGCCGGACGCGCGGTTCGCCGGCGGCCGCTTCGTGGCCCGGGGCCGCGATCCTCATTGGAGGTGTCGCCTTCTACGTGCAGGCGCAGAGCATCCCCAGCTCGTGGGTGGTGAACAACCTCATTCTCTGGCTGCTGTTCGCGCTTGCTGCCCGCATGGCGGAGGATGTCGGGCGACCAGCACTCGCCGCCGCGGCCGGAACTGCACCGGCCAGTCCGGAGGGATTGGCGGAGCCGGAGACGCCGGGGAGATCCCGTGAACCGGAGGCGAGTTCGTGAGAAACCCGGGCAAGATCGCCTACGTCTTCAACAAGAGCCTGACCGAGCCGATCCCAAGGCTGCACGGTCTCGACCAGATCCGTGCGATGTCGGGTCGCCGACGCTTCGTCGTCCTCTCTTTCGAACCCCGCAGGCGCGGCCGCCAGCCTGCGGAGCGCCGGCTCTACGACGAGACCCGGGCGTGGCTGGCCGCGGCCGGCGTCGAGCACGTTTCGCTCCCGCTCCTCGGCAACAGGTGGCTCGAGATACCGATGGGGGCCGTGGCAATCCTGTTCCAGGTCCTCTTCCGCGGCGTGCGAACGATCCACTGTCGTAGCTACATCCCGGCACTCATGGGGCTTCTCGTTCGTACGGTTACCACCACACGCCTTCTGTTTGACATGCGGGGGCTTTTCGTGGATGAGTACCTGCTGTATGGCGCCTTCGTGGAGGGAACGCTCAAGCTGGCCTTCGCACGCTGGCTCGAGCAGCGCCTCTTGTTCTCGTCGGACTCAGTTGTTGTCGTCTCCGAGTCGTTTCGGGATCATCTCCTGGCCAGACCGGACCTCACGGAGAGGCTCCGGCCTGAGCGGATCCGCGTCATTCCCAACAGAGTGGACATCGACCGTTTCGCGCTCGATGCGGACGGCCGGCGCAGAGTGAGGGATGACCGTGGGTGGAGCGAGTCGACCGTGGGTGTCTTCGTCGGCTCGACGGCGTCGTGGCACAGGATGGATCGCACAATGGACTTAGCAGCGGGCGTCATGTCCGAGCTCGACGACGTGCGTTTTGTCGCGGCCGTCTACCCGACGACGGAGCACGCCGAGCGGATCGCCGTCGAGAGCGGCTTGCCTCCCGATCGGGTGGAGTTCGTGACAGCCGGCGTGGCCGAGATGCCGCCGCTCCTTGCGGCCGCCGATTTCGGTTTCATGCTGATCGAGCGCCACGTTTCGAAGGAGGTCTGCGCACCCATCAAGTTCAGCGAGTACATGGCCGCCGGGTTGCCGACCGTGGCCAGCGAAGCGGTCGGGGACGTGACCGGGTGGATCGAGGATCGAGGACTCGGTGTCACGATCGATCAAGATGACGTGGAGGGCGCCGCCAAGTCCGTTGTGGAGTTCCTCTCCTCGGACGATTTCCGCGGCGGGACCGTTCGCGCGAGGTGTCTCGAATTCGCGGCCGGAGAGATGGATATGTCCAAGACGCTTGAGGAGTACGAGGCGGCCTACGAGGATCTGGACACGCGATGAATGCAAGCCTGGTAATGGTCAACTACAACGGGGGAACGAGGGCCGCGGAGAACGCGCGCATCCTTGCGGGTCAGGCTGCCGAAGAGGGCATGGAGTTCATAGTCATCGACAATGGCTCGTCGGATGGGAGCGACGGGCTCATTCGGACGGCAGCCCCGACCGCACACCTCGTCACGGAGCTCGAGAACCGGGGATACGCCGCTGCGGTCAACCGAGGACTCGAGGAGGCCTCTGGAGAGGTCGTGATCGTTCTCAACGCTGACGTCGTCCCGCGCTCAGGAGCGCTCAGGGGCCTTGCAGCGGCTGCCTTGGGCGGCGAGTTTGCGATCCTCGGGGGTGTTATCGTCGACAGTTCCGGCAGGCGTTCGAGCAACACGGCTCGTCTGCTGCCTCGACCGGTCGACATACTCAGAGAAGGTCTCTTTCTCCGGCCGCCTTCTCCGCGCCTCGACGACACGCGCGGGCCGGGAGGCAGGCGCGGAAGGGCTGGCACCGTTCCTGTACCCGTGGTGTCCGGCGCCGTGATGGCCGTTCGCGCGGACGCTCTCGCCGAGCTCGGACCGATGGACGACGAGTTCTTCCTCTACAACGAGGACGTGGAGTGGTGCAGGCGCGCGCACAGGAAGGGGCTCGGCGTTGGCCTTGTCACCGACGCTCTGTTCGACCACGAGGGCGGCGCCTCCACGAGAACCTGCGAGGGGCCGTCGTTCGCGGCGAGGGTTCTGGCAGACTTTCAGTACTTCTGCGAGGGCGAGGGAGTCCCGCCGGAGAAGATACGCCGCCTGGAGCGCATCCGTCTCATCGCTCGTTCGTGGCTCTACAGAATGGACGCTCTTCTTGGAGTGCTGGGGCGGCGCCCCGAATCGCGCCGCCGAGCGGCCATCTACCGTCTGCTGGCGGGGGCGCTCGTGCACTTCAGATGGTCGACCGAGGACGGAATCCAGAACGGCCACCCGCCCAGGCTCTTCCGATTCCCCGCCGCCCTGCGCGAGGACCGGGAAGATCCGCGCCCGAGGGTCCTCCAGCTCATCCCCAACATGGAGTACGGGGGGGCGCAGAGGCTCGTCGAGACGCTCGTTGCGGGATCGCTGTCGCGGCGATACAGGTTCGAGGTGCTGTGCCAGACGCACGTGGGCGAGATAGGCGAGGAGCTTCGTCGCAGGGGAGTGCCCGTCTTCGTGGCGGGCATGTCCGGCTGGCGACGCCTGTCGGAGTGGAAGCGCTTCGCTGACTACGCGGCCCTTCTCGAACCCGACCTCGTTCACTCCCATCTCATCCCGGCAGATATCGGGGCGCACATCGCCTTCGGCGGCCGAGTCCCCAGGCTGTCGACGAAACACAACGTGGACCCGAAGTTCACGCGGGCCGTGAAGCTGCTCGAGCGGCACATCCTGAAGAGAGTGCCCGTGCTCGCCGTCAGCGATGCGGTTGCGCTTGCCAAGTCCCATCTCTGTTCCTGGGGCATGCGTCCTCCGGTCCTCCAGAGCCCGCCGTCCGTGCCCGCGGCCTCGTCGCCGGCGCCCTTCTTTCGGAAGGGCGAGCCGGTGCGACTCCTGGCCATCGGCCGTCTGCACCCGCAGAAGCGGCTCGACATATACGTGCGCGCTGCCGCGGAGCTGGAGCGCCGCTTCCCGGGCCGCTTCTCATTCCGTGTGGTCGGTGAAGGACGGGAGTTGGAAGCCCTCAGGGCGCTGGCCGATGAGCTTGGGATTGGCGACAGCGTTGATTTCCGACCGGCCGTGGCCGACGTTGCCGGCGCGATGGACGATGCGGACATCGTCGTCATGACGTCCGATTACGAGGGGTCTCCGCTCGTGGTCCTCGAAATGCTCGCTCGCGGCAGGATTCCGCTCGTCAGGCGGGTGCCGGGCACGGACGGCGCTCTGCCCGCCGCTCTCGAGCCGTGCTACGTCGAGTCCTCTTCGCCAACCGACGTTGCTGAGAAGGTGCTCGAGATGTGCGACGCGCCCGACATGTTCGCCGAGCTTGCGCGCCGGGGTCTGAAGTGGGTGGCGGAGCGGTCCGACTACGCGTCAGTGACCGGCAGGATATACGAGGGGCTTCTCTCGACCGACACAGCTCGTTCGAGACCGCGAGTGCTTCACCTCATCACGCGTCTCATCGTTGGAGGGGCGCAGGAGAACACCATCGCCTCTGTGGAGCGCGTGGACCCCGAGAGGTACGATTCACAGCTCTGGATCGGCCCCCAGACGGGTTCGGAAGGCTCGCTCCTGGCGGACGCGCGGTCAAGGGGGATCGTCGTCCGTGTGCTGCCGAACCTCGTGCGCGAGATCAACCCCAGGCGAGACGCCCTGGCGCTCGTTCAGTTGGTGAGACTGCTCCGACGGGGGCGATTCGATATCGTTCACACACACAGTTCCAAGGCCGGTATTCTCGGCCGCATCGCCGCGAAGATAGCCGGTGTGCCCCACGTCGTGCACACGGTCCACGGCTGGGGTTTCCACGACCGGATGAACCCGCTTCTCAAGAACACCTACGTGACGCTCGAAAAGCTGCTGCAGCCCTGGACCCGCCCGCTCGTTTCGGTCTCCAACAAGACCACGAGGGTCGGCCTCGACGAGGGCATCGGCCGGCCCGGTGCTTACCACCTGATCCGGAGTGGCATCCCGCTCACAAGATTCTTCCCCGACCCGGAGTGCGGTGCCGAGGTTCGGGAGAGACTGGGGCTTCGGGCCGACGACATCGTGGTAGGTTCTGTCGGCCGGCTGTCGCCCCAGAAAAACCCTCGTGACTTCGTGCGCGTGGCTGAGCTCCTTCTGCGCGATCGTGAGAACCTCAGGTTCGTCTACGTCGGTGACGGTCCCATGAGAACGGAGATCGAACGTACGCTCGATTCGGTTGGGCTCTCGGACCGCGTCCTCCTCCTCGGCATCCGCGACGACGTTCCCGACCTCCTACGTGCCATGGACATCTTCATACTGACGTCTCTCTGGGAGGGCCTGCCGCGAGTCGTCCTTCAGGCTCTCGCGACCGGCCTGCCCGTCGTCGCCTACGACACGGCGGGGATCGGTGAGGCGGTGAAGGAAGGGCGGAACGGCCACCTGGTGGAGCCCGGGGCCGTCGGCGAGATGGCCGAGTTTCTGGACCGCCTCGTCGCCGACGCGTCGCTGCGCGCCGCGATGGGCAAGGTCGCCGTCGAGGAACTCGGCACGGCTTTCACTGAGGATGGCATGATCCGCGATCTGGAGAACCTCTACGACGAGCTTACGAAGGGCGAAGGCGGCGGAGTGAAGTCCGCCCGTCCATCTCTGCAGAATTAGTCCCCGGCGCTCACCGGCTGCTCTCTCTCTCGCCGCCTCACCGCAGGATCCAACACGCCGCCCCATCATCATTCTCGCACGTTTCGGCACGCCGGGAATGTGCCTTGCACGGCTGATGCCCTGCGCCCGGCCCCGCGGCAGGTGTTGGGAAAGGGGTTGCTGACGATTCCCTCCACGTGTATACTACTGCCCGAGTGAGTGAAGGATCCGGGGCCGCACGGCGTCTCACGTGTTCGAAGGCCAGGTTCAAGGGGGGGCAACCGCCAATGAAGGTGCTCGTGACCGGCGGTGCCGGTTTCATCGGTTCTCATCTCGTCGAAGCGCTCCTCGAGAGGGGTGACAAGGTCTCGGTCATTGACGACCTGTCTACCGGCCGTTTCGAGAACATCGCGCATCTCGAGAGCAATCCCAGTTTCGATTACGTGATCGATACGATCCTCGACGAGCGGATTGTCGCCGACATGACGGCCAAGGTGGATGTTGTCTTCCACCTTGCCGCGGCCGTCGGCGTGGCCTACATCATCGACAATCCCCTGAAGTCGCTCGAGACGAACATCAGGGGCACTGAGGTCGTGCTCCAGAAGGCCAACGACGGCAAGAAGAAGGTCGTCCTGTTCTCGACCTCCGAGATCTACGGCAAGGCGAATTCGCAGCCGTGCAGGGAGGACCACGACAGGGTGCTCGGGACCACGACGATCACGCGCTGGGGCTACTCGTCCTCGAAGGCCATCGACGAGTTCCTGGCGTTCGCATACCACAGGGAGAAGAAGCTGCCCATCGTCATCGTGAGGTGCTTCAACACCTGCGGCCCCAGGCAGACCGGACAGTACGGCATGGTGATACCCCGCTTCGTCAAGCAGGCGCTCCTGAATCATCCGATCACGGTCCACGGCGACGGCCAGCAGACGAGGTGCTTCTGCGACGTGTCGGATGTCATTCGGGGAGTGCTCGGTCTGCTGGACGAGCCCACGGCGGACGGCGAGGTGTTCAATCTGGGGAGCGACGAAGAGACGACGATCGACGACCTCGCCGCGATGGTCAAGGAACTGACGGCGAGCAAGTCGACGATCGAGCACATTCCATACGAGCGCGCGTACGAGGATGGATTCGAGGACATGCGGAGGCGTGTTCCCGACCTGACGAAGATCCGCGAGGCCATAGGCTATGAGACTCGCGTGTCTCTTTCGGGACTCCTCGAGCGTGTGGTCGCGGATTTCGAGAAGTAGCGCGCTCAAGCCCGCGCGTTCTTCCGCCGGCACCGCTCGGTGAGCCCGAGGAGGTGAATGCCAGAGAAAGAACTTGACAGCTGTGTGTCTGTATCAGAATAATCCCGTGCTAAGCGGGCATCTGTTGGTTTGGAAACTGTCATGATCTTTCTTTGTGCGTTTGGCCTATCGCTCCTGGCGGTCCTGGCTCTCACCCCTGCGGTGAGGAGCCTCGCCAAGCGTCTGCGATTTTTGGACTACCCCAACAAAAACAAGGTCCATCTGAGCCCGACTCCTCTGATGGGCGGCATCGCCGTCGCACTGGCCAGTCTGGCGGCCTCCGCCGCGGCGCTCGCGCTCATCAGGTGTCCGTACAGCGCGCGGCTGGTCGGCGGCCGTCATGCTCCTGTCGGGTGGCATCGACGGCATTCCCTTGCCCGCTCCGCTCGCGTTTGTCCTGGCTCTCTTCTGGATGGTCGGCCTGATGAACGCGTTCAACTTCCTGGACAACATGGACGGCATCACCGCGGGACTGGCGGCGATAGCCACTCTCGGCATCTTCGTGCTGGGGTTCCTGTGGTACAACTTCGCCCCCGCGTCCATTTTCCTGGGAGACGCCGGGAGCCTGTTCCTCGGCTACGTCGTGGGCGGCCTGTCTCTCCGAGCCGTGGCCTACGCCGAAGGCGGCGTCAGCGCGCTGCTCATCCCGGTCCTCATGCTGGGCTATCCGATCTTCGACGCGCTCCTGGTGACGACCTCGCGATTCTCCGAGGGACGGGACCTCGCTCAGGGAGGCCGTGATCACAGCTCTCACAGGATCGCCTGTCTGGGCCTGAACCCCAAGCAGACCGCGACGGTCATATACGTGATCTCTGGATTCCTGACCGCAGTGGCCGTCTACCTCTCGCTGTTCCAGAGCGGGAGGCCGCTCTTCATAGCACTCGTCGCCGTCGCCGCGGCGAGCGGGATGGCCCTTCTGGGTATCAGGCTCTTCCACGTCCCGGTCGCTGCCGCGCCCGGGGAAGCGCCGGCGACGCTGGCCCGCTCGGGCACCGCCCTCTGCGAGCCGCAGGAGGACGATCTCCTCGTTCTCAACTTGCCGCGGACGACGGAGCCCGAGGTTCTCTCCGAGGCCGTCTCTGCGGACAGCTCTTCCCGTGAGACAGTGAAGGCGCGCTAGAGAGCGCACAACATCCGGAACCAACTGGCGGATACGAACATGCTGGATTTGAGATTCATAAGGGCGAACCCTGACATCGTGCGGAAGGCGATCGCCGACAAGAGAGAGAAAGCGGAACTCGACCGCCTGCTCGAACTGGACGAGGCCGCACGCGCGATCATCGTCGAGTCGGACGAGCTCAAGCGTCAGAGAAACGTCGAGAGCGAGCGCATCGCAACGCTCAAGAAGACGGGCGAGGACGCGTCCGAGCCCATCGCGCGGATGCGCGAGGTCGCTGCGAGCATCAAGGGGTACGACGAGAAGCTGGCCGCCATGCGCGAGGAGATCGAGGCACTCGCGCTCATGATCCCCAATATCCCGCACGAGTCTGTGCCGGTGGGGGCGGACGAGGACGAGAACGTCCCCGTCCGGGAGTGGGGCGAGCCCCACTCCCTGTCCGACAACCCCGTCCCGCACTGGGAGATCGGTGAGGCGCTCGGCATCCTGAATTTCCAGGCGTGCGGCAAGCTGGTCGGGTCCAACTTCCCCGTCTTCGTGGGAGCAGGGGCGCGCCTTGAGCGCGCGCTGATCCAGTTCATGCTGGACGTCCACACGAACGAGCACGGGTACACCGAGGTGTCCCCGCCGTTCATCGCGAACCGCCTGGCCGTGCGGGCGACGGGACAACTGCCGAAGCTCGAGTCGGACATGTACCACATCGAGGAGGGCGACCTCTTCCTGATATCGACGGGCGAGGTGCCGTTGACCAACCTCCACCGCGAGGAGATCCTCGCGGCTGAGCGGCTTCCTCTCTGCTACACGACCTACACACCCTGCTTTCGGCGCGAGGCCGGGTCGTACGGGCGCGACACGCGCGGGCTCGTACGCGTGCACCAGTTCGACAAGGTGGAGATGATGAAGTACGTCGAGCCCGAGACGTCTTACGACGAGCTCGAGGTCCTGACAGCGAACGCCGAGACCATTCTCCAGCGGCTGGACCTCCCGTACCGCCTGAAAACCCTGTGCACGGGAGACCTCTCGTTCGCCGCCGCCAAGTGCTACGACATCGACATCTGGTCCGCGGGCGTCGGGAAGTGGCTGGAGATCAGTTCGTGCAGTAACTACGAGGACTTCCAAGCCCGGCGGGCGGGGATACAGTACAGGCCGTCCGAGGGCGGCAAGCCGAGGTTCGTGCACACGCTGAACGGTTCTGGAGTGGCGCTCCCCCGGGCGGTCGTGGCGATACTCGAGAATTACCAGACGCCGGACGGGAAGATAATCATCCCGGAGGTTCTGCGACCGTACATGGGTGGGCTCTCGGAGATAGCGTAGAACCACAGGACGGTTCGGCGGGAGGCCACGCGTCTTCGATCCGCGCGGAAGGGGGTGCCGCATGCCTCTTCGCTGGGGCAAGCTCCAGGACACCGGGCGACCCGTTGTCTACAGGACCAGGGCCTACGTCTTCGTTGCCGTCTCGGCGTTCGCCATACTCATATTCTTCTACACAAACAGCCTCATCCGTCGCCTGGAGGCGCAGTCGGCCACGTTGTCGCGCTCGATCGCGGGCCTGTGCGCGACCGCGACGTACGAGGCCCGTGAGAACGAGCCCCTGCGAGTCATCTTCTCCGAGCTTATCGAGGCCATCAACTTCCCGATCGTGATATCCGACGTCCGGGGCATCCCCATAACGTGGAAGGGTGTTCCGGTCGACCTGGCCCCGGACGACATCACCCACGACGAGTACATCAGTGCCGACCCGTCCAACCTCGAAGGTTCGGTCTTCCAGGAAGTAGTCGCGTTCTCGGCCGGGCTCGATGAGAAGCACGACCCCATCCCCATGACCCACATCGGTGACGCCACCGTCCTCGGCTACATCCACTACGGAGAGTCGAGCATGATCCGCGAGATGCGCTACGTCCCGGCTCTCGAGCTTCTGGCGTTCGGAGTGCTGGTGTTCTTGGGCTACCTGGGTTTCCGGAACGCGAAGCTGGCGGAGCTCCGCTCGATCTGGGTAGGTCTGGCCAAGGAAACGGCCCACCAGCTGGGGACCCCCATATCGTCTCTCATGGGTTGGGTGGAGCTCATCAAGGAGTCGGCCCGGGGCGGCTGTCCGGCCGAGGAGATGGCCGACATGACCGACGAGATGCAAAGAGACCTCGATAGACTCGAGAAGATATCGCTCCGCTTCAATCAGATCGGGTCGATTCCGAAGACGAAGCGTCAGGATATCGTCATAGCTCTCAGGGACGTGGTGGACTACCTGCGTCGCAGACTCCAGGCGCTCAAGAGGGACGTTACGATCGTCGAGGATTACGGTGACGTGCCGCCCGTCGAGATCAACCGCGAGCTGATGGAATGGGTCGTGGAGAACCTGGTCAAGAACTCGACCGAGGCTTTGCCTGCCAGCGGCGGGACGATCGAGATATCGACCGAGTACTTCCCAAGGGACGGCTCGATACAGATCCGCGTAACCGACAGCGGGAAGGGGCTTACGCCCGCGGAACGCAGGCGCATCTTCGTCCCGGGCTACTCGACGAAGCGGAAGGGTTGGGGTCTGGGACTGGCGCTGGCCCGGAGAATAGTGGAGGAGTACCACAAGGGAAAGCTCGACGTGAGTTGGTCGGAGGTCGGGCGGGGCACGACGTTCGTGATCACACTTCGTACGAACTGAGGAACCACACCGCGGCACCGCGGGGGCAAGAACCCCGGCGCGCGCACTACCTGGAGAGGCGACGACGCAGATGGATGTCTCAGCACGAAGGATCCTGTGGGTCGACGATGAGATAGAGATGCTCAAGCCGCACATCATCTTCCTCGAGCAGAAGGGCTTCGAGATAGCTACTGCCACAGGCGGGAGCGAGGCCCTGGACATGCTCCGGGGCGAGCACTACGACCTGGTGCTCTTAGACGAGATGATGGTCGGCATCGACGGACTGGAAACACTCGGGTGCATCAAGGAGCTCGATCCCTCCATTCCCGTCGTAATGGTCACGAAGAGCGAGGAAGAGGAGCTGATGGACGACGCGCTGGGGCGGCGCATCGACGACTTCCTCATCAAACCGGTCAAGCCGAGTCAGGTCTTCCTCGCGATCAAACGCCTTCTGGACGGCAGGAGGATCCAGCAGGATCAGCTGGCGCAGACGTATGCCTCGGAGTTCAACGAGCTCCGCAGCCGGATCATGGACCCGATGACGTGGGAGGACTGGATCCAGGTCTACGCCAGGCTGGTCAACTGGGATCTGGAGCTCGACCGGTTCCGGGATCCAGGGTTAAGGCAGACGCACTCCGATCTGGAGCAGTCCGCCAACGCCGAGTTCGCCCGCTACGTGACCGACGTCTACCTGGACTGGACAAGCGGAGCTCCGGACAGGCCCATCCTGTCCGTGGACATATTCGAGCGCTTCGTGGCTCCCCATCTCAAGGCGAAGAGGAAGACCTACTTCGTCGTTCTCGACTGCATGCGCCTCGACCATTGGATGAGTCTTGTGCCGAGCCTCGAGCCGTACTTCAACATCGAGAACAGCTACTACTACTCGATCCTGCCCACGGCAACGCCCTACTCGAGGAACTCGCTCTTCAGCGGGCGTTGGCCGATCGAGTTCTCCGAGCAGTTCCCCGAGCTGTGGGTGACGCACTCCCGTGACCAGTTCAGCAAGAACAGGTTCGAGCGGCAGATGAT
The DNA here is from genome assembly GCA_025782345.1 of bacterium. GTDB lineage: Bacteria > Joyebacterota > Joyebacteria > Joyebacterales > Joyebacteraceae > JALGZG01. The sequence goes on from JALGZG010000315.1 coordinate 12,490, forward strand.
GGACCGGCAGCTCAACGACCTCGGCATCTACCTCTCTCGCGACCACAAGTACATCAAGATCTACGAGAAGAACGAGGCGGACAACATCCGGCGCCAGATGTCGACGTTTCACGACCTGCCTTTCGTGTCACTGGTTTACAACTTCGTGGACATCCTGTCTCACTCGCGGTCGGAGTCGGAGATCCTGCAGGAGATCGCGCCCGACGAGCCGGCGTTCCGCTCGCTCGTGCGTTCGTGGTTCAATCACTCCGCCCTCTACGACATCATGAGGGAGATGGCCCGCCAGGGAGCGACTGGAGCGGTGCTGGGGAAGCGCGCCGCACTCATCAGGGGCAACCGCGACACGTCCACGAACCTCCGGTACAAGTTCGGCAGCAATCTCGGGTGCGACGAGAAGGAGACCTTCCTCATTAGGGACCCCGCCGCGTACAAGCTGCCGAGCGACGGTCCGAGCAAGCAGTACGCCATCGCCAAGGAGGACTACTACTTCGTCTACCCGACTGAGTTCCACAAGTACGAACGCCAGTATCGGGGCAGCTTCCAGCACGGGGGCATCTCGCTGGAGGAGATGATCCTGCCCTGTGCCACCATGGTCCCAAAACGCTAGCTTAAGGCCCCGACGTGACTGACACCTTCCGCTTCCGGACAGCATCACCCGAGCAGACCAGGGCGTTCGGGCGGGCGCTGGGTGTGGCGCTCTCTCGGGGCGGGTTCGTCGGTTTCGAGGGGCAGCTCGGCAGCGGCAAGACAGTAGCCATTCAGGGTGCCGCGGAGGGCTTGGGGTACGACGGCTACGTCACCAGTCCCACATTCGTCATAGTGAACGAATACGTTGGACGCGTGCCGATACTTCACGTCGACCTCTACCGCATCACTGACGCCCGCGAGCTCGAGGACATCGGTTACAGGGAGATCTTCTTCGTTGACGGCGTCGCCCTGGTCGAGTGGGCCGACCGGGTGCCGGAGCTTCTTCCGCCGGACCGCCTGCGCGTTGTCATAGACATCGAGGGGCCGGACGGTCGCGCGTTCACGGTGAGCGCGTTCGGGGACGGTGGGGAGAGGTTGCTTACGCGACTCAGGGAGTCCTGGTCCTAGGAGCGAGGGCGGATGTTGATTCTGACGATCGAGACGTCGACACCGATGGAGCGGGTGGCAGTTGTCAGGGACGGGTCGGTTCTGGCGGAGCTTACGGAGACCGTGGGGAGGGGCCACACCGAGAAACTGCTCGGCGTGGTCGAGGAGGTTCTGTCAGGTTCGTCCGTCCGACTCCGCGACCTCGACGTGATCGCAGTGTCGATCGGGCCCGGGAGATTCAGCGGGCTCCGCGTCGGGCTCGCGACCGCCAAGGGGCTCGCGACCGCCTCGGGTCTGCCCGTGGCGCCCGTCGAGTCCCTGGTGGCACTTGCCGAGAGCGCCAGGCCGTACGGAGGGCTCGTCTGCCCGATGCTGGATGCGAGAAGGGGAGAGGTCTACGCCGCTCTCTTCCGTCTGGGCGACGGCCGGGAGCGGATGCTCCAGGACGTCGCGGTCGCCCCCGCCGCGATGATCGAGCGCGTGCAGGCGGCGGCGGGCGGGGAGTCGGTTCTCTTCCTCGGCAGTGGTGTTGCGGCGTGCGCGGACGAGCTCTCGGCGTCCCTCGGCGATCGTGCGCGCTTCCCGGACGTCGAGGTGTCCACGGCCACACCCCTCGCGATGGCGGCCATTGTCGAAGAACTGGGGCCGCCCGACCCCGCGGAGGCTGCGACGCTCGAGCCCGTCTATCTCAGAGGGATCTAGGGCGCCATCGGCCAGGGAGCTGTTTCAGATGGACGGGACGCCCGTTCACATCAGACCCATGAGGACCTCAGACCTGGACCGAGTGTGCGCGATCGAGGAAGAGATCTTCCCGATGCCATGGTCGCGGAGCTCGTTTGAGGCCGAGCTCGCCGCCGACAGGTGCGCGTTTCCCTGGGTTGCCGAGAAGGAGGGTGACGTCGTCGCCTACCTGGTCTCGTGGCTCATCGAGGACGAACTGCACGTCGGCAACATCGCCGTCGCGCCGTCGCTGCAGGGAGAAGGCGTCGGGCGGGCGCTCTTCGCGCACTGCCTTGGCGCTGCCTTCGAGCGCGGCGTGACGCGGGCAACGCTCGAGGTTCGCGTCGGCAACGCGCGCGCCATCGCTCTCTATGAGGACCACGGGTTCATACCCGTCGCCCTGCGCAAGGGGTACTACTCGGACACTGGTGAGGACGCGCTCGTCATGCTCAAGACGATTCCGTCCCGGGATGAGGGGAATTGACACATCCGCGTGACACGTGCTCCGCTGCCGTCTCCGCCGCCATGAAACTGCTCCTCGATCGCGGCCTCGAGCGACCGGAAGTGGCCGTCGTTCTGGGGTCCGGGCTCTCCTCGTTCGTGGACGGGCTCGGCGACGCGCTTGTCGTGCCGTACACGGACATCCCCGGATTCCCTCGCACGGCCGTCAGTGGACATCGCGGCGCGGTAGTCGGCTGCACCCTCGGGGGAAAGCGCACGCTCGTGTTCTCGGGGAGGGTCCATCACTACGAGGGGTGTTCTCCTGATGACGTGACGTTCTCAGTTCTTCTCGCGGCCGAGCTGGGAGCGGGAGTGTTCGTGGTGACCAACGCGTCCGGCGGGATTGACCCCGGCTTCGATGTGGGAGACCTCATGCTCATCAGCGACCAGATCGCGGCTGTGTCGGGCGCAAGGAGATTGCCGCAGGGCACGTTCCGAATGGCCGGTGCCTACTCCGAACGTCTCAGGGCTTTGGCCCGGCGGGCCGCGGCCGATCGGAAGATCGTGCTTCGCGAGGGCGTCTACATGGGCTCTCTCGGGCCGACGTACGAGACCCCGGCCGAGATACGGATGGCCAGGTTGATGGGGGCCAGTGCGGTGGGGATGTCGACCGTATCGGAGGTGCAGGCGGCTCACTCGAGGGGGCTGGATGTCCTGGGGATAGCGCTCCTGACGAACGTCCCGCTGCCTGGGCGCTTCCACGGGACCACCCACGAGGAGGTTCTCGAGGCCGGCAGGCTCGGGGCGGGCGCGCTCGTTTCCCTCGTATCGAACACCCTCGAGAGGCTATAATGATAGCGGAGCAAATGTCCTGCGGGGTCGCTGTCGCGACAAGGGCGACCGGCAAGGGGCGAACCGCACTCCGATTGGCTGAGAAGGAGCATCCACCATGGACCAGGTATCCTGGCTGAAGCGGCGCAAGCCCGGGATCAAGGACGCCAAGAGGCGCGAGATGCCGGACGGCCTGTGGCGCAAGTGCGAGGGCTGCGGCGAGATCATCTACCACAAGGAACTCGAGCGGAACCTCTGGACCTGCAACAAGTGCGGGTACCACTTCCGGATCTCGGCCGACCAGTACCGCAACTCCTGACCGCCATCGAGTCGAAGGACCCCCTGGGGTTCGTGGACTCCAAGAGCTACACCGAGCGCATCGCCAACGCCAAGAAGAAGACGGGCCGCAGATCGGCCGTCATGACGGGAAGCGCCCGGGTCGGCGGGCACCTCACGATGTTGGCCATTCTCGACTTCAGATTCTTGGGCGGGAGCATGGGCTCCGTCATGGGTGAGAAGATCGCGCGCCTGACCAGAATGGCCATCGAGGAGCGCATACCGCTCGTGACGTTGTCGAGCTCGGGCGGGGCCAGGATGCAGGAGGGTATCCTCTCGCTGATGCAGATGGCGAAGACGAGCGCGATGCTGGCGAAGCTGCACGAGGAGCGTCTGCCGCACATCGCGATCCAGGTGCATCCGACGACGGGCGGCGTCACGGCGAGCTTCGCGTCGCTGGGAGACGTGATCGTCGCTGAGCCCGGCGCGCTCATCGGCTTCGCGGGTCCCAGGGTCATCCAGCAGACGATCAAGCAGGACCTCCCGGACGGATTTCAGCGGTCCGAGTTCCTGCTCAAGCACGGGATGATCGATATGATCGTTCATCGCAAGGAGTTGAAGAGCGCCCTCGCGAAGCTCCTGGATTTCTTCTCGGACGACGACCGCGATTCGGCGGAGGACGCGCTTGGTCAGGCAAGAAAGCAAGGCCTCTGAGTCATACAGGGCGTGCCTCGACTGGCTGTTCGCCCGCCACAGGTTCACGATGAAGCCCGGCGCTGGGGGCCGTCGGTTCGCCGCACGAGCAGTTCAGAGTCGTCCACGTGGGCGGCACCAACGGTAAGGGTTCCACTTCCTGCATGATAGCCTCCGTCCTGCGCGAGCACGATATCAGGGCGGGACTCTACACTTCACCACACGTCGTCGATTTCACCGAACGAATCCTGGTGGGCAGTGAACCCATCCGCCCGGAACGGGTCGTGGAGCTCGTCGACAGGCTCAAACCCGCCGCGGAGGAGATGGAGGCGACCTTCTTCGAGATCGCAACCACCGTGGCCGCGCTCCACTTCGCCGAGGAGGGCGTCGACACCGCGGTGGCAGAGGTGGGGCTCGGCGGGGGGCTGGATGCGACCAACGCGCTCGATTCCGTGCTGTCCGTTATCACCGGGATCGCGGTCGACCACTCCGAGATACTCGGAAGCGATATCGCGGCGATCGCGTCGGAGAAAGCGGGCATCATACGCGAGTCGGGAGCCGTTGTGACGGGCGCCGCCGGCGACGCCCTCGACGTCATCCGCGGAGTCGCCGCGGCAAGAAAGGCGCGATTCGTCTCCGTGCTTGAGGAGGCCCCGATCGACGCGATCTCGATCTCCTCGAACGGGAGCGTGTTCAACCTGGAGTACGATGGCGCGTCGTACGAGGCGTTGTCCGTCGCAATGCTCGGGCGGCATCAGGTCGACAACGCCCACGTGGCCGTCGTGGCCTTGCACGAGCTGGACACGCTCGGTGTCTTCTCGCTCTCGGAGGGCCTGCTGCGACGTGGCCTCTCCGAAGTGTGCTGCATGGGGCGCATGCAGGTCATCGACCAGCGCCCGACGATCGTGGCCGACGTCGCGCACAATCCCGACGCGGCGGAAGCGCTCCTGTCGTCTCTGCCGGACGTCTTCGACTACGACCGGCTCATTGCCGTCGTGGGCATAATGGGCGACAAGGACGTGCGTGGGTTTCTCTCGACCGGCCAGCGAGCGGGCCGCCGATCTCGAGACCCTGAGCTCCGTCGCCGAGGAACTCGATCTTCCTCATCGTGTCGTCCCCACCGCGGGGGCTGCGCTCAAGAGCGCGCTCTCGGACGCCCGCGAAGGAGACCTTGTCTTGGTCACCGGTTCCCACTACACTGTTGGCGATATCCTGACCAGTCTGGGCGTCGGGCAGGCACTGTAGCCGGGCACTCCAAGCCGCGTAGGGCCTTAGGAGGCATGATGGCCAGTGTTAGCATGAGGGGAGTAACGAAGGTCTTCGACGGCAAGGTCGTCGCGGTCAACGATGTCAGCCTCGAGGTGGAAGACAGGGAGTTCGTCGTGCTCGTGGGGCCGTCCGGGTGCGGGAAGTCCACTCTGCTCAGGATGGTGGCGGGGCTGGAGGAGGTGACCGACGGGGAGATCCTGATAGACAACCGGCTCGTCAACGATGTCCCACCCAAGGACCGCGACATAGCAATGGTCTTCCAGAACTACGCGCTGTATCCGCACATGTCTGTCTACGACAACATGGCGTTCGGTCTGAGGCTCAGGAAATACTCGAAGGACGAGATCGACGCCCGCGTGCGAGAGGCCGCCGACATCCTCGACATCTCACATCTCAGCGCTGCTGGACCGTCGACCCAAGGCGCTCTCGGGCGGACAGCGCCAGAGAGTCGCGGTGGGCCGGGCCATCGTGAGGAAGCCCAAGGTTTTCCTCTTTGACGAGCCGCTGTCGAACCTCGATGCCAAGCTGAGGGTCCAGACCCGAACACAGATCAGCAAGCTGCACGAGAGGCTCGAGGCGACCATCATCTACGTGACACACGACCAGGTCGAGGCTATGACGATGGGTAGCCGCATCGTCGTCATGAAGGACGGCATCGCACAGCAGGTTGCTGACCCCCTGACGATCTACCGCAATCCCATCAACGAGTTCGTCGCGGGTTTCATCGGCAGCCCGGCGATGAACCTCGTCGGCGCCAGCATCGAGAAAGAAGATGGGAAACTGATGGCCGTATCCGCCGCGTTCAAGGCGGAGATCCCTGAGCAAGCGGCCGGACTCCTCGCCGACTACGGCGGTCGGGACATCGTGCTGGGCATTCGCCCCGAGGACATCTACGAGGCCGTGGATGCCGGCAGGTTGAAATCCTCGGCCCCGATGCGCGCCCACCTGGATGTCATCGAGCCGATGGGGAACGAGATATTTCTCTACTTCGCCGTCGGCGGGAAGGACCTCGTTGCCCGCATCGACGTCCGGACGCCTCCTTCGGTGAACACCGATGTCGACCTCGTGCTCGACACGGACAGCCTGCACTTCTTCGACAAGGAAACCGGCGAGTCCCTGCTTTACGGCAGGGAGGGCTAGGCCGGCGTGAGGGCTTATCTGGGCATTGACATAGGCGGCACAAACATCAAGGCCGCGCTCGTGTCAAAGGAGGGTGGCCTTGTCGCCTTCCTGAGTTTGCCCTGGTCGGGAGGTGCGGCCGGCGACGCCGTCGATGTCGTCTCCAGATTGACGCAAAACCTCACCAGCGCGAACGAGGACCACGAGGTCGTTGCCTGCGGCGTGGGGTCGGCGGGGCTCGTCGACACCTGCGCCGGAGTGGTCCGCCTTTCTCCGAATCTTCCCGAGTGGTACGACGTCGAACTCCGGTGGATGGTCGCGGAGGCGCTGGGGCTTCCGACCCGCATCGAGAACGACGCCAACGCTGCGGCATACGGCGAGTACCTGGCCGGCGCGGCACGCGGCGCAACCAACGCTGTCGTTCTCACTGTAGGCACCGGCATTGGAGGCGGCCTCATCCTGAACGGCAACCTCTACAGAGGCGGCGGATTCGCGGGTGAGGTCGGCCACATGACGATAGAACGCGACGGGGATCCGTGTCCGTGCGGCAACGCGGGCTGTCTCGAGCGGCTGGCCAACGCCGAGGCCGTGGTGCGGAGCGTCGGCAGGCTCTTAGATGAGGGACGGGAGTCCGTCCTCATCATGACGGGAGCCGCGACGGTCCTGACCGCGAAGGAGGTCGGTCGTGCCGCAGCCGCGGGCGACGCAGTCGCGACGGAAGCCCTGGAACAGGTGGGGCGAGCGCTGGGCGCCGGTCTGGCGAACCTGGTCCTCACCCTCGACCCCGACGTGATAGTGATAGGCGGCGGAGTGGCGGCCGCCGGCGAGCCGCTCCTGGCGCCGACGCGCGCCGAGATGGCCCGACGCTGCTACGGTAGCAGCGTATCGCTGCCCCGGGTGGTCCCGGCCGAACTCGGCAATACCGCCGGGGTCGTCGGCGCGGCCCTCTTGGCCCGCGACGAGTTCCCGCCCGTGTGAGCCGAGACTCCGCGGGCAATGCTGTCCCCGAATCCGGCGGTGTCCCTGTGAAGTTGTCCCCGACAGTTCTCTTTCTCCTGATAGCGGTGGCGACTGCCGCCTGGCCGGCGGTTCCCTCTCTTGCCGCCGTCCTTGATGAGCCCGGTTCCGACCAGTTCATGATCACCGCCGAGCGCGTGGAGGCCGAGGAAGGCCCCCGGGGCAGGATCGTGCGGCTCGCGGAGAACGTGATGGTAACCCGTCTGGGAGCGACGCTCAGAGGGGCGCGCGGCGTCTACTACGAGACCGAAGGTCACGTCGTCATCTTCGGCAACGTCACCGGCGAGGATGGCGGGCGAACGATTCGCTGTGACACCCTGGACTATTTCCTCGACACCGACATCGCGCATCTCCGGGGCAACGCCTCCTACACGGACACGTCCGCCACGACCACCGCCGACAGGATCCACATGCTGAGAGGAGAGAACGTCGCCGTTTGTCGGGGCAACGTCCGCTCCCGGGACAGCGACGCCACCTCCGAACTCCTCGCGGGCTCGCTCGTCTACGACTTCGACACCGGTGAGGGGAGGGCCTCGAAGGGGCCGACGCTCAGAACCTACGATGACGAGGGAACGCATGGCGGGACGCTCACAGCGGACGTCATCGAGTTCAGCACAGCCACCGATGCCATCCGCGCCTTCGGTGGCGTGACGATCGAGCGCGAGGACATCACGGCCCGTGCGAGGGCCGCGTTGCTCGGCAGGGGCGGCAGCATCGTGCTCGTGGGCGACCCGTCCGTGCAGCAGGGCGAGGACCGGCTGACCGGCAACCTCATCAGGGTCTCGACCGACGACGGCGAGGTCTCGCGTGTCGTCTCCATCGGGAACGCCCGGGCCACGTATCACATCGAGCCGGATGAACCGGGGGAGGACCGGTCGCACGGTGTCGTGGGCGGCGACACACTGACCATGTTCATGGAAGAGGGCCAACCCGTTCTCACGACCGTCAGAGGGCACGCGGAGAGCGAGCACTGGGTCGGAGGGTCGGGCGAGAGGAACTTCGTCACGTCACGGGCCATCGATGTGCTGTTCACCGAGAGCCGCATCAAGCGAGTGGTCTTCCGGGGGCAGGCCTCGGGCACGTATTCCTTCCCGCCGGAAGCGTCGGCGCCAGCCGAGTCCGCTGCGCCGGCCGGCCCCCCGGAGGGTGCTGCGCCGGCCGAAGAGCCTGAGAGCGAGGCGGCCGCGGAGCAACTCGACGCCCCGGTGCCCGAGTCGCCCGCCGACTCGATCGCGCTCGACACCGTCGTCTACCAGAGCGACGAGATCAACTACTACGTGGGCCGCAACCGGATCGTCCTGACCGGAGCGGCACAGGTCGAGCACCAGACCACCGTCCTTCTGGCTGATGACATCGTATTCGACCCGAGCGAGCAGGTCCTGGAAGCGTCCGGGAACCCTGACCTCCGTGAGACGACGGACAGGCTGGTGGGCGCGCACCTGAGCTATGACCTGAAGGGGAAGACCGGGACCATCGACGGCGGCGTGACGACGTTTGAGGACGGCCTCTACTACGGCGACCACATCGTCCGGGAGCAAGACGGCACGCTCAAAGTGCGCCGCGGGACCTACACGACCTGCTCCAATCCCGACCCTCATTACCGCCTGGTGTCGCACAGGATGAAGATCTACCTGGACGACAAGGTCGTCGCGAAGCCCATCATCCTCTACATCGGCGAGATCCCGGTGCTTGCGCTGCCGTTCTATGTCTTCCCCATCAGGAAGGAGCGTCACTCCGGCTTCCTGCTTCCGCAGCTCGAGCTCGGGATCACGGAGGGCGAGGGCCGGTTCGTGCGGAACTTCGGGTACTACTGGGCGCCGAGCGAGTACTGGGACGCATCCATGTGGGCCGACTACTACGAGCTGACGAGATGGATCGGGCACGTGGAGACCAGATACAAGCGGCGGTACGTGCTTTCGGGCAGCGTCAAGGCGTCCTTCATGCAGGAGCTTCTCTACAACAAGCGCCGCTGGGACCTCAAATTCAGCCACAGACAGGAAATGGGCAGGGTGTGGACAGCGGGCGCCTCCGGCGACTTCCGGAGCGACGCGACCTACGCGAGCGATTCCAACCAGAGCATTCAGGAGAGCCTCAACAGGAGCCTCCGCTCCCAGCTCTGGGTCAGGGGGAGGTGGAGCAGATACTCACTCGGCGTGACGGCCGACCGGCGCGAGCAGCTGGACGCCGAGACCGTCACCGAGCTCCTGCCCAAGGTCGACGTGACGGCTGCCCAGCAGCCGATAATCGGTTCCGAGCGAGAGGTGCCGGGATACGTCTCGTGGCTCAAGAAGGTCTCGTTCGGCTGGAGCGGCCGGGCTGTCAACGACCGGGACACGGCCGAGGACGAGACGGTGGTGCGCCAGGGCGTGGGTGTCAAGGGGTCCCTCAGGGGCACCGGGAAATACCTGGGCTGGCTCAACCTGTCGCCGCGGCTCAACTTCCGACAGGACTGGTACGACCGCGACAAGGACGGCACGGAGTTCCCCGGCCGGTTCACCTATGACGCGGGCCTGTCGGCGAGGACCACGGTCTACGGCACGTTCTTCCCGGAGGTTGCGGGCCTCTCGGCTCTCAGGCATATCGTGGAGCCGTCCGCGTCGTTCTCGTGGACGCCCGAGTTCCCGCAGTACTTCGACGAGAGCGGGCAGGACCGCTTCTACACCTTCAGCGGATTCGGCTCGACGCCCCGTTCGAAGAGATCAGTGGGCCTCTCGCTCGTCAACAAGCTGCAGGCGAAGCTGGGTTCGGGCGAGTCGCAGCGGAAGATAGATAATCTCGTGCGGCTCTCTACATCGACGTCGTACGATCTCAAGAAGGACGACCGGCCGTGGTCGGACCTGATCACGGGGCTGGAGATTCGCCCCGGGCCCGCGGTCTCGATGAGATGGAACACCCGCCACGACGCGTACGACGGCGCGATAGAGAACTCGACCGTCACGGCCACCGTCAACCTCAGGGGAGAACTCTCCGCGGTGTCGGCGGAACCGTGGGAGGACCGCGTCGCGCAGACAGATTCTCCCGCTGAGCAGCTGAGGCGCGAACTGGAAGCCCAGTCGATGGGGCTTCTCCCGGGCGAGAAAGCGTGGGACGGCTCGCTCACCTTCCGTTACTCCCGGGGCGCCGACCCCGCCAACGCCTCCTACTGGGTCGACGGCGGGCTCGCGTTCTCTCCGTCCGAGCGCTGGCGGTTGAACTATTCCCTGCACTACGACCTCGATGAGGGGGAGGTCGCGAGCCAGGAATACACCATCTACCGGGATCTCCACTGCTGGGAGGCCCGGTTCACCCAACGCTACTTCGAGGGGGAGTGGCTTCCCGGACGATTCCTATTGACAAGATGCGGGGTGTGCTGTAGCTTGCCCGCACGTTTCGGGCATTCTTTGTGGAAGCGTTGGCAGGCAGAAGGCTGAGAGGGGGGCTAAGGGATGAACAAGGCAGAACTGGTCGAGAAGCTGGCAACAAGAGCGGAAATGTCGAACAGAGCCGCCAAGGATGTTATTGACGCGCTTTTCGGCATCGATGGCGGCATCATCTCCAGTGAGCTGAAGGCCAAGGGCAAGGTCCAGGTCACCGGCTTCGGTACATTCAGTGCGGACCACCGGCCCACCCGCGACTGGCGGATCCCGGGCACGGACAAGACCAAGCGCGTCGCCGCCCACTACTACCCGAAGTTCAAGGCCGGCAAGTCGCTGAAGGAGTTCGTGAAGTAGCTGCACACCTTCGTTGTACGCGTATGTCTAGAGAGGCGGGAGATCGGCGATCTCCCGCCTCTCTTCCTGTACCGGACCTCCTGGTGCGGAGACGTAGCGACCACACGGACGCCGGGCGGCGTGGGGGCCGACGGCGCCGGCGGCGGGGCCGAACGAGCGGGGCCGAACGAGCGGGACCGAACGAGGTTGACAGGTGCTCCTACTGTGTCGCAGGATGAAGTAGGAGATGGTCTTACTCCTTAAGGCTGTGGATCAGAGCGTTAAGGCTGTGGATCAGAGCGGATTCGAACGGAGGAGCAGATGGGCGAGTTCACTGGGCTTCTGGAACTGCTGGGCGCCCTGTTCCGCCTCTTCGGGTTGGGGGAGAACGCGATATTCCCGTGATAGTCTTCTTCCTGATAGCGGTCCCGGTAGGGCTGGCGGCGCAGTCGCGGCGGGTTCGCACAGGCAGGGCCGGGATGATAGGTGAGAAGGGCGTGGCCGTCACGGACCTCCGGCCCGGGGGGCGCGTATACGTCCACGGCGAGTACTGGAACGCCGTTTCGGACGAGGAGGTGGCGTCGGGCGCCGCCATCGAGGTCGAGTCGGTCGCGGGGCTGACCCTGAAGGTGAAGCTGGTCTGATAGGAGGTGTCGCATGGGCGGGATCCTGATCATCGCATTGGTGGTGCTCGTTCTCCTCAAGATGTCTGTCTACGTGCTGAGAGAATACGAACGGGGCGTCGTGTTCCGGCTGGGCCGGCTGGCCGGGGTCAGGGGTCCCGGGCTCATCCTCGTCATACCCTTCATCGACCGCGTGGTGCGCGTCAGCCTGCGGATAGTCGCGATGGACGTGCCGCCTCAGGATGTGGTGACGAAGGACAACGTCTCCGTCAAGGTGAACGCCGTCGTCTACTTCCGCGTCTTCGAGCCGGACAAGGCTATCGTGGAGGTGCAGGACTACAACTACGCGACCTCTCAGCTCTCCCAGACCACGCTCAGGAGCGTCATCGGCGGCGCGGAGCTCGACGAGCTCTTGTCCGCACGGGAGAAGATCAACGTGGAGCTGCAGTCGATCCTGGACCGCCAGACCGACAGCTGGGGCATCAAGGTCTCGGCGGTCGAGGTCAAGCATGTCGACCTCCCGGACACGATGCAGCGCGCGATAGCGAAGCAGGCCGAGGCCGAGAGAGAGCGACGCGCCAAGGTGATTCACGCGGCGGGCGAGCTTCAGGCCTCGGAGAAGCTGTCCCAGGCCGCTCATGTGCTGGCGACTGAGCCCACGTCCATCCAGCTCCGCTTCCTCCAGACGCTGAGCGAGATAGCCGTCGAGAAGAACTCGACGATAGTCTTCCCGGTTCCCATCGACATTGTCGAGCACTTCATGAAGGCGAAGAAAGACACGGATTAGCCCGAGTGGCCGGAGGCCGGGTGGGTTGTCCCCACCCGGCCTCTCTGCATCCAAGGTGAACAGATGATCTTGAGCGGTTCCAGATACAGATGGAAGCTGGCGTCCACAGAACCCGGACTGGCATCGGACATCAGCCGTGCGAACGGCATCTCGGAGGTCTTCGCCCGCGTGCTCACGGCCAGGGACGTCGGCTCCGCGGACGAAGCGATCCGCTATCTCGCTGCCCTGGATGATCCTCTTCCCGACGCGCGCCTGCTGCCGGATGCGGGCCGGGTCGTGGAGAGGGTGCGATCGGCGCTGGAGTCGAAGGAGCTTATCGCGGTGCACGGCCACGACGACGCCGACGGCGTGACCGCGACTACGGTCATGATGGAGACCCTGGACCAGCTGGGCGCCTCCGTCGTTTCATACATCCCTGATCGGAAGACGGAGGGGCACGGGCTCACCCGCGCCGAGCTGGACCGGCTGCACGGGGCGGGGGTCGGTCTCATCATCACCGTCGACAGCTGCGTCAGCGACAGGGAGTTCATCAGCTACGGCAACGAGCTTGGGATCGACACGATAGTCACAGACCATCACGAGATCCCGCCGGAGCTGCCTCCCGCCGTCGCCATAGTCGATCCGAAGCTGCCCGACTCGCGCTTTCCCTACAGGTTCATGGCCGGCGTCGGTGTGGCGCTCAGGGTGGCCGACCTTCTCATGGAGGATCTGCGCGGCGAGTTCGGTCCCGCCGGAGAGAACGTTCCCTGGTACGGGCCGAATTGGCGGCAGGAGTCGCTCGCGCTCGTCGCCATCGGGTCGATCGCGGACAAGGTCCCGCTGACGGGTGACAACAGGTCCCTCGTGACGCAGGGGCTGGCCGCGGCGCCGGGCACGAACCGCGTCGGCTTGAGGGCCGCGCTGGAGGAGGGGTGCCTGTGGGGCCGGGAGCTCTCTCCCGAGGACGTCCGGGACTCGCTCGGGCGGCTCATGGGGCGGGCCCCGGGCGACTCACCGGGCACGCAGAAGGCGCTCGACCTTCTGGCGATGCGGGACCCGGACGATGCCCGCGCTCTCGCTGCCTCGCTCTTCGAGCGCCAGGAGAGATGGCGGGGGGAAGCTATGGCTGCATGGAGGAAAGCGCGCGAGGACTTCGAGCGTGACGGCGCCGCCGTGTCGTCCCCGGTGATCATTCTTGAGACAGAGGTGCCGATCGGCACAGCCGGCTACGTTGCCTCGAGGCTCACCGAGGAGACCGGGCGCCCCGTGATCATGCTCGGCAGGCGCGATTCGGAACTGATGGCGGAGGCGAGGGGACCCGTGGGGTTCAACTTCGTCGATGCCTTCGCTACCATGCGCGAACTCTTCATCGGGTACGGCGGGCATCCGCGCGCGGCCGGGTTCTCCATGGTCCCGTCTCAGATGCCCCGGTTCAGAGAGAGAATGGACGACTTCGTCGGGTCGAATCCGCCGGCGCCGGACCCGCGCCGGATCGACGCGGAGCTCCGGCTCGAGGAGACGACAGCCGAGCTTGGGCGAGAGCTCGAGCGGATGCGGCCCTTCGGGCAGGGAAATCGCAGGGCCGTGTTCCTCGCGCGCCGTGTGACGTCAACGACACTCAGTGATGTCGAGGCGAGAGGTGTCAGATTCGGGACCCCGGTGAGGATCGGCGAAACTCCTTCCGACGTGGTCTTCAGGCTGCGCAATTCTGAAGGCGTGGCGCTCGTCAGCATCCTCGACTCGGTCGTCTCCAGTGCATCCGGAGGATAGCGACGTGGCGGACTCGGACGGAGCGGTGGAGGCGGGCCGGCTGTTTGTCGTGGCGACGCCCATCGGTAATCTCGGCGACGCGACGCCGCGCTCGATAGAGATTCTGAGGTCCGTCGATGCGATCGCCGCCGAGGACACGAGACGCACCAGGAAGCTCCTGACGCATTTCGGTATCACGACGCGCCAGATTCCCTACCACGATCACAACGAGGAGCGAGCCTCCCGGGAGATACTGGAGCGCATCGAGGCTGGCGATGACATTGCCTTGGTAAGCGATGCGGGAACGCCGCTCGTGGCCGACCCGGGCTACCGCCTGGTCTCCTCATGCGCGGAACGAGGGCTTGAGGTGGTCGCCGTCCCCGGCCCCTCAGCGGTGATCGCGGCGCTGTCGATCGCCGGGCTTCCCCCGCAGCCTTTCCACTTCGCCGGCTACCTGCCCAGAAAAGGCGGTCAGCGCAGGAACAGGCTGGCCTCCCTCGCCGGCCTTTCCTGCACCGTGGTCTACTATGAGTCACCCCACAGGATCGCGGCGGCTCTCAAGGACATGCACGAGGTGCTTGGGGATCGGAAGGCCGTGGTCGCCCGCGAGCTGACCAAGGTTCATGAGGAGGTCCTGCGCGGGACCCTGGGGGAGCTGTCGGAGATGGCCGAGAGCCGGCGTTTCAAGGGAGAGATCGTCGTCGTGGTCGGGTGTCGGGGGAAGGACGGGGGTCGAGGCGGGACCATACGGGAAGAGGTTGACACCTCAGTTTTGTGAGTGCTAAACTGCAGTGTTCACGGGGGAGTGTCGTCCGGAGTTCTCCGTCAAGAGGTGAGTGCACGAGCATGTCGGCTCGCAGGCTAAAGAGCAAAGTCCGTGGACTTCTTGGTCCCGCCGCGCGGCTCGTGGCCGATCTGGGGATCCCCCCCGCAGCGATCACGTTCGCGGGACTGGTCCTGTCGGTCTTCTCCGGATGGGGCATCGCCACAGGGCATTTTCTGCGCGCGGGCATCCTGTTGATACTCGCGGGTTTCTGCGACATGATAGACGGGGAGACCGCCAGAGCAGGGAGCGGGGCGACAGCGTCAGGCGCCTTTCTCGACTCGACAGTCGACCGGTACTCCGAGATCGTCGTGTTGCTCGGGGCGCTCTTCTACTACATGGCAGGGACTCATGGGGCGCCGGAGGTTGGAACTGCAGTGGCCGTATTCGCCGCGCTCGCCGGTTCTCTGATGGTCAGCTACACGCGGGCACGCGCTGAGGCGGTAGGCACGAGCTGCGAGGTCGGACTGACAGAGCGGCCCGAGCGCATGGTCATACTCATCGCCGGCGCGCTGCTGGGCGCCGGGGCCTTCAGAGTGGCGATCTGGGTGCTCGCCGTGCTCGCCAATCTGACAGCGATACAGCGGATTCGTTACGTTCTGGGCGCCACCAAGGACTGACCATCGGCGGCCACTCTACGCATCACTGGGGGTAGCGTTCATGGGCGGGAAGAACAAGGTCAGAGTAGCGATCATCGGAGTGGGGAACTGCGCGTCCTCCCTCGTGCAGGGAGTGGAGTACTACAAGAACGCGCCGGCCGATGCGTTTGTGCCTGGACTGATGCACGTCGATCTCGGCGGTTACCACATCGGTGACATCGAGTTCTCGGCCGCGATCGACATCGACAAGAACAAGGTGGGACGGGATATCTCTGAGGCGATCTTCACGAAGCCGAACAACACCTACAAGTTCAGCGACGTGCCCAATCTTGGGGTGAGGGTGGCGAGGGGCATGACGCACGACGGTCTGGGGAAATACCTCTCCGAGATCATCGAGAAGGCACCCGGGTCGACCGAGGACATCGTGAAGCTCCTCAAGGACACCGGGACCAACGTGGTGGTCAGCTTCCTGCCCGTCGGCAGCGAAGAGGCGACCAAGTGGTACGTTGAGCAAATCCTCGAAGCCGGGTGTGGCTTCGTCAACGGCATTCCGGTCTTCATTGCCCGCGAGCAGTACTGGCAGCAGCGCTTCGAGAAGAAGGGCCTGCCGGTCATGGGAGACGACGTCAAGTCACAGGTCGGCGCGACCATCGTGCACCGCGTGCTGACCAGGCTCTTTCGGGACAGGGGAGTCAGGCTCGAGAGGACCAGCCAGCTCAACGTGGGTGGGAACACGGACTTCCTGAACATGCTCGAGCGCTCGCGTCTCGAGTCGAAGAAGATCTCCAAGACGAACGCCGTGACGTCGCAGCTTGACTACGACATCGGTTCGGACAACGTCCACATCGGCCCGTCCGACTACATCCCGTGGCTGACCGACAGGAAGTGGGCCTACATACGAATGGAGGGCACGACCTTCGGCGATGTCCCGCTCAATGCCGAGCTCAAGCTCGAGGTATGGGACTCGCCCAACTCGGCCGGTGTCATGATCGACGCCGTCCGCTGCATGAAGCTCGCGCTCGATAACGGTCTGTCGGGGGCCGTCGAGGGACCGTCCTCGTACTTCTTCAAGTCACCGCCGGTTCAGTACACCGACGACGAGGCCCGGCGAGCGACCGAGGACTACATCACCAAGCATGCTCAGGAAGGCTGGTCCTCCGTGGAGAGCACTCCCGAGGACGCGCAGCAGGAACTCGTCGAGGAGCTGTCGAGCTAGCCTGAGGGAGCTTGGCTCCCACGCGACGGCCACGAGGTTCAGACGATCATCTTCGAGGCCGGGCATCGCCCGGCCTCGTTCACACACCGCGCCACGGGGGACGTCTCATGTCTCGGTATCCAGGTCTCTTCATCACGTTCGAGGGCGTGGAGGGATGCGGGAAGTCCACGCAGGCACAGGCGCTGCTCGAGCGGCTGCGCGCCGACGGCGTGCCCGTGACCCTCAGTCGGGAGCCCGGCGGAACACCGCTGGGCGAGCGATTCAGAGAGATCCTGCTGGACACCGGACACACGGGCATGGAGGCGGCCACTGAGCTCTTCCTCTACCTGGCTTCCCGCGCGGAGCACGCAGCAAAGGTGATCATCCCGCGGCTCGAGGCGGGCGAGGTCATCATATCAGACAGGTTCAGCGATGCCAGCGTGGCGTATCAGGGCGGCGGCAGGGGCCTGGGGCCCGCGACAGTGGAAACGTTGAACCAAGTTGCCACTGGTGGCGTCAAACCGGACGTGACCTTTCTCATGGACCTCGACCCCGCGGAGGGCCTGGACAGGCTCGTCAGGGAACGTGGAGAGCACGCGCACGACCGCATAGAGAGCGAGGTGCTCGACTTCCACAGAAGGGTGAGGGAGGTCTACCTGGAATCATCGAGACGGGAGCCGGCGCGGTTCGTGGTCATTGATGCGAGGCTCTCGCGCGAGGAGGTGGAGGCGCAGGTAACGGCCGCTGTCGACAAGCTCCTCGGAGAGCGGGGCATGCGAACGGGAAGGACACCATGACGAGACGGATGAGAAGAGCAACACCGATTCTGCTCGCGCTCCTGGTCGGGGTGCTCGTGGGCGGGTGGTTCGTCGAGCGGGTCAGTGCCAGGAAGGACATCTACTCGTACCTCGACCTCTTCACGGACACTCTGGACAAGGTAGAGCGGGGATACGTGGAGGACGTTGACTCGAAGGAGCTGATGTACGGCGCCATCAGAGGCATGCTCGGCTCCCTCGATCCCTACTCCATGTTCCTCGACGAGGATCAGTTCAGGGATTTCCAGGTGACGACGGAGGGTGAGTTCGGGGGGCTCGGGATCCAGATAACCGTTCGCGACGGTGTTCTGACCGTGGTCAGTCCCGTCGAGGGCACTCCCGCGTGCGACCTCGGCATCCAGTCGGGCGACCGCATAGTGGGTATTGAGGGTGAATCGACTCGCGGCATCACGGTCGACGAGGCCATCACGAAGCTCCGGGGCGAGCCCGGGACGAAGGTCGACATCACGATCCGCAGAGAAGGTGTCGATGACCTCCTAGAGTACACCGTCACCCGCGACATCATCAAGATCGACAGCGTTCCGTACTCCATGCTGCTCGACGGTGACGTCGGCTACGTCCGCGTCGCCAGGTTCGCGCGCACGTCGGCCGACGAGCTGTCGGCCAGTCTGGACGAGCTCGAGGACGGCGGCATGAAGAGCCTGATCCTCGATCTGCGCAGCAATCCCGGCGGCCTTCTTACGCAGGCCGTCGACGTCAGCGATATCTTCCTGGACACCGGTGAACTCATCGTGAGTACCAGGGGGCGCATGCAGGGGCAGAACCAGAGCTTCCACGCGCGGACTCCCGCCCGGTTCGATTCCGACTTCCCGATCGTCGTCCTCGTGAACGGCGGCAGCGCGAGCGCCTCCGAGATCCTCGCGGGGGCCATCCAGGACTGGGACCGCGGGATCGTTGTGGGAACCACGAGCTTCGGCAAGGGCTCCGTGCAGACCCTGATGAGGCTTCGGCCTCTGACCAAGGAATGCGCGATGAAGCTGACGACCGCCAAGTGGTACATGGCGAGCGGCAGGGCCATCGAGAAGCCCGAGCGCTGGACGGCCATTGCGGACGGCAGTGAGGGGGAAGAGGACGAGGAGGTCGAGGAGGCCCGTCCCGAGTACCGCACCGCGGCCGGCCGGATGGTCTACGGCGGCGGCGGGGTGACCCCGGACATCGAGATCGAGCCCAACCTGCGTGCGGACATCGTCGTGGACCTGGAGCGGCGCGGTGAGTTCTTCGAGTTCGCGATCGAGTACGCCGCCGTGCACGAGGTTCCGGAGGGCGGTATCAGCGTCGACGACGGCATGTGGTCGGAGTTCGTGGAGTTCCTGGGCCGCGACGAGTTCGAGTTCGAGGCGGCGGAGCTCGATGAGCACCGGGAGGACATCGAACTCGCTATCCGCCGCGATATGACCAGAAGGCTGCGCAGCCGCGAGGATGCCTACGTGGTGGCTCTCGAGGGCGACACCCAGGTGACCGAGGCGACGGAACTGGCCGCGGACGCCACGAACCTGAACGACCTGTTCGAGGCGGCCGAGACGTACGTCCAGTCCAGCGAGGAATAGCCTGTTCGCTGCCGTTATGCAGGTTCGAGGGGGGCGGTTCTTCGGAGCCGCCCCCCTGTCATTCCGGCCTCGCCCCGGCGCGTTCCTTGACGCTTGAGCGGCGGGGGCAATATACTGCATTCATGCGAATCGGCAGCGTCGTCTACGAGACACCGTTCGTGCTGGCCCCGCTGGCCGGCTTGACGGACAGTCCCATGCGCAGGATATGCAGGCGGCGGGGTGCGTCC
Source organism: bacterium (assembly GCA_025782345.1). GTDB lineage: Bacteria > Joyebacterota > Joyebacteria > Joyebacterales > Joyebacteraceae > JALGZG01. Next base: position 31,984 of record JALGZG010000315.1, read on the forward strand.
ATGGTCTGGACGGAGATGGTCAGCGCCGAGGGGCTGGTACGGGACGGCGCGAAGTCGCACGAACTCCTGGCCTTCGCCGAGGAGGAGCGTCCCATCGCCTTCCAGATCTTCGGGGCGCGGCCGGAGGCGATGGCGGGCGCCGCCGCGAGAGTGGCCGCGCTTCATCCTGACGTGATTGACATCAACCTCGGCTGTCCGGCGAAGAAAGTGGTCCGCGGTGGCGCCGGCTCGGCGCTCATGCGGGAACCGGCGCTCCTGAGGGAGATAGCATCGGCGGTCGTCGAGGCGGCCGGACGACCCGTCACGGCCAAGATACGGAGTGGTTGGGACGCGGACTCCCTCAATGCCGTCGACGTCGCCGTCGCGCTCGAGGAGTGCGGCGTGTCCGCCGTGGCCATTCATCCCCGGACGCGCGCGCAGGGTTTCAGGGGGGCCGCGGACTGGAGCCTGATCCGGGATGTCACGAACAGCGTTTCCGTCCCGGTTCTGGGGAGTGGGGACGTCAAGACGGCGGCGGACGCACTGAGGATGCTCGAGACGACCGGCTGCGATGCCGTGATGATCGGACGGGCCGCCGTCGGGAACCCGTGGCTATTTCAGAGCGCGGAGACGCTTCGGCGGACGGGCGCCGTCGCCGATGCGGCCACGCTCGCGGAAACACTGGCGACCGCGATAGAACAGCTGAACCTCATGGTGGAGGCGAAGGGAGAGCACCGCGGCGTTCTGGAGATGCGCAAACACCTCGTCGCCTACCTTCGAGGGTTCCGCGGCGCCTCGCACCTGCGGGCGGAGCTCGTGAGGATCGACGGCCACGCGGCCGTTCTCGAGCGGCTGCGCGCCGCCATGGATGAATACACCCCGTAGCGTCCTGGTCCAACGCATCGAGGGAGGAACCGAGCATGGATAACACCAGCAGCAGCGGAAGAACTGGGACGGGGCGACCTGCCCCGCGGGGCGTCGGGCTAGGGCGGCCGGGTCTCGCCGCCTCCGTTGCTCTCATGGCTGTGCTGCTCACTCTGAGCGGCTGTGCGCTTCCGCCGTCGAGGAGCGGCAGCGGCGCCGGCACCGTCGAGATCGTATCGCACACCGTGTCGTCGGGCGAGACACTGGCCTCCATAGCCGACGACTATTACGGCACGCCGCGCGCGGCGGGCTATCTTGCGGACGTGAACGGCATCGGATCCGACTTCGTTCCGGAAGCGGGAGTGCTCATCGAGGTACCGGTCGGTAAGGAGGACATCGAGCGCTACCGGCGGCGGACCGAGGCGAAGATACTCTACAACCGCGGAACGATGCTCGCCGATGCCGGCAACTACGCGAAGGCCCATGAGGAGTTCGCGGCCGCCCTGCGGACCGACCCCCGCTTCGTGGACGCCGGGTACAACCTGGGGGTCGTTCTGATCGCGATGGGCGAGCCCGAGCGCGCCGTCTTCATACTGGAGCAGCTGCTGACGGCCAGGCCCCGTGAGCCGCTGTTCGAGTTCGCCATTGGGAAGGCCCACTTCGATGCCGGACGCGTATCTCAGGCGCTCGAGCACTTCGATCGCGCGGTGGAACTCGACCCCACGCTCGAGGACGCGCGGTTCGCCCGCGCGGTCGCCCTGCTTGAGCTCGGGGAGCGAGAGGCGGGCATCTTCGCGCTCGACCTCTACCTTCGCGAGTTCCCGGACGGCACGTGGATCGATCCTGCTCGCGCGGAACTGGAGAAGCTGGCGCGTGCCCCGAAGGAGACCACGCCTTGAGCGCAGTAGCCTTCGCTCACGAACGGGGCCGCACTTGATACGCTTCAGTGACGTCACTCTCACGTACGGCTTTTCCGCCACGCCCGCGCTCAGAGGCATCGATCTCACCATTGAAGCCGGCGAGTCGGTCGCGGTGGTCGGACCGAGCGGCTCGGGGAAGACCAGCCTTCTTCGGTTGATGAACGCTCTTCTCGTTCCCACTGACGGACGTGTGACCGTGAACGGGCTCGTCACCAGTGATCCGTCCAACGTCTGGGACGTTCGCCGGCTCGTGGGCCTCATCTTCCAGAACCCCGACAACCAGCTGGTCAGTACCACGGTAGAGCGGGAGCTCGCCTTCGGGATGGAGAACCTCGGGCTCGCTTCGCAGACGATACGCGAGCGTGTCGAGGAGGCTCTCGTGCGGTTCCGTCTGCAGGATCTCAGGGACCGCGCTCCTCACCGCCTGTCGGGTGGGGAGAAGCAGCGGGTGGCGATAGCAGCCGTGCTCGCAATGCGCCCGGAGTGCCTGCTTCTTGACGAGCCGACCTCACTTCTGGACGCGGCGGGACGGCGCGAGGTCTGGCGGATACTGGAGGAGCTCCGCGCCGACTCGTCCAAGACCGTTGTTCACGTGACGCAGTTCCCCGATGAGATAGGACTGTCGTCGAGAGTGCTCGTCGTCCTTGATGGACGGGTGGTCTTCGATTCAACGCCCGCCAAGCTCTTTGAACTGGACGAAGAGCTGAGCCGATGGTGCCTCAGGCGCCCGGCCACCATGAACATCGCACGGAAGCTGCGCGATGCGGGCTACGCGATACCGGCGGGCGTCTGGACACTCGACGGGCTCTTGGACGCGCTTGCGCCCGACCACGGAGGCTCCGCATGAGGATCGCGCTCAAGGACGTCACCGTTCGGTACGACGCCGGCCTGCCGTCCGCGACGACGGCGCTCTCGGGCGTCAGCCTCGCGGTCGAGCAGGGGGAGTGCGTCGCCGTGATCGGACCCACGGGGTCCGGGAAGACGACCCTGCTCGAGGTCATGGCCGGGCTCGCTACGCCTACTTCGGGCGTGGCCACGATCGAGCCCGCCGGCGCCGCGCGCGGCCTCAGAGACGCCGTCGGGCTGGCCTATCAGTTCCCCGAGTCCCAGTTCTTCGAGGAGACGGTGTTTGCGGACGTCGCGTTCGGTCCGGCGAGGCAGGGGCTCGCGGAGTCCGAGATCCGCATCCGCGTCGAGGAGGCCCTTTCTCGGGCCGGGCTTCCCGACGACAAGTTCGGTGGAAGGATGCCGCTGTCGCTCTCGGCAGGCGAGAAGCGCAGGGCGGCCATAGCGGGCATTCTCGCCCTCTCACGTCCGTTCCTCCTACTGGACGAACCGACGGCGGGGCTCGATCCCTCCACGGCGGAGCGAATCGGTGACCTCGTTCGGAACGAGGTCCGGACGGGGAGGGGCGTGGTCGTCGTGACTCACGACCTCGAGTTCGTCGAGGCCGTGGCCTCGCGCACCGTGGTAGTAGGTGGCGGGGCCGTCCTGGCCGACAGGACGACGGCTGGCGCGCTTGCAGACGCCAGCCTTCTGGAGGGACTCGGGCTCGAGCCGCCGCCCCGCTATGCACTGATGGACCTGCTCAGGAGGCTCTCGCACCCCGAGTTCGACAGGATCAGCCTGGTCCTGTCGGTCCCGCACGGTGCCGGGGACGACCGGCAGAAGCCCTGAGCCGCGGCGCTTGCGGAGCGGCGGCGCAGATGATAACGTCAAGGTTCGACTTAGAAGACGGTTCCGGCAGTTTCCGGAGGGGCGGAATGAAGATTCGCACGAAGGCCCGTGTCATGGATGCGGACGACGTCAGAAGGGCCATCACGAGGATCGCACACGAGATACTCGAGAGAAACGGGGGCGTGGACGCTCTTGCCATTGTGGGGATCCAGACACGAGGGGCGCATCTGGCCAGGAGGGTCGCGGACGAAATAGAGGGCATCGAAGGTGTCGCCGTGCCCGTTGGGATCCTCGACATCACTCTCTATCGTGATGATCTCCAGACGATTGCCGATCAGCCGGTCGTCAACGAGAGCGCCATCCCGTTCGACATCCAGGGCAAGGTGCTGATCCTGGTCGACGACGTCTTGTACACCGGGCGGACCGTGCGGGCCGCTCTGGATGAGATCATTGACTTCGGACGGCCGAAATCCGTCCAACTCGCCGTCGTCGTCGACCGCGGGCACCGCGAGCTGCCCATACGGGCCGACTACGTGGGCAAGAACGTCCCGACGTCGGACAGCGAAACCGTGGCTGTCTGCATCACGGAGAAGGACGGCGTGGACGAGGTGCTGATCCAGACGGTGGAGCCGTCCTGAGGTACGCTGATCCGCCCCGGAGATGGATCGTGCTTCGTGCGGTGATGTGGGAAGGAGCTGTCGGAACGGTGTGGAAGAGATGTCTCACCGCCGTCCTGCTGGTCACTGCTCTGAGTTTCCTCGCGGGATGTGTGTACTACAACACGTTCTACCACGCACAGGCCGCCGCGCGTCAGGCGGAGCTTCTGCGCGAGTCCAGTGCGCCGGGCGCACCTCCTGGACCCGTGGAGAGGGAGCTCCTGGAGCGCGTGGCCGAGAAGTGCGGCCGCGTGCTGCAGCTTCACCCCGACTCGAGCTGGGCGGACGATGCGCTTCTCCTGCTGGGCACCACCCATTACTACCAGGGACGGTACGACAGCGCCGAGCGGCGTCTGACCGAGTTCCTGTCGCTTTACCCCGACAGCGAGCTTCTGCCGGAAGCTGAGTACATGCTTGCCTCTGTGCTGCTCGAGCGCGGCAACCCCGTCTCTGCTGAGACCTACCTGGAGAAGTTGGCGGAGGCGTCGCCGCCGCACCCGCTTTCCGACGACGCTCTGGTTCTCATCGGGAGGGCAAGGAACGCCAGGAAGAAGTACGCCGAGGCGACAGAAGCTTACGAGCAGGCTCTGGAGCGTTTTCCCCGGGGCGATTGCCGAGCGGAGATACTGTTCTTGAGCGCCGAGAACTACGAGGACATTGGCGATTTCGATGCCGCGGCCCGGCAGTACGCCCTCGTGCCGGGTGAGCGGGGGGGCAGGGATCTGGCGTTCGAGGCGAGGATGCGGCTCGCGGAAGTCGACCTCATGCGCGGGAGCTTCGAGGAGGCCCTGGAGGTCCTCGCTGAACTCGAGAGACGGACCGACAACCGCGACGATCTCGACCGCGTCCTCCTTCTCGTGGGGAGTGCGCTCGAGGCCACGGGCGCCGTGGATGACGCGATCGCCACGTACGAGGGCATAGCGGCGTCGCACAAGAAGTCCGAAGCCTCGGCGGAAGCACACTATCGGATCGGGCTGTTGCACCGCGACTACTACGAACTTCTGGAGGAGGCCGTCGCGTCCTTCAGGAAGGCGAAGGACGAAGCCCCCCGGAGTGACGTGGCGGAGCTCGCACGCGAAGCGATGAGCGATACCGACAAGCTCATGGGTTTCCTCGCGATAATCGCACGGACCGATGGGGAGAGTGAGGAAGTGCGCGTCGAGGAAGAGGACGAGCGTGCGCCGGAGCAGGGGGACACGTTGGAGCAGGTCGTGGCGCCGGCCTGGGCCATCGATGACACGACCCTGCACGTGACGCTCCTCCCGCCGCCGGATCAGAGTGCGGGTGGAGCGGACGTCTCCGTTTCGCCTGCCTCCGGGGTGGACACGACGGGCATCGACCTCCCCCCGGGCGGTGTGGACACGGTCGCCGCGGATACGACGGGCATCGAGCCTGCCACGGTCGCCGCGGATACGACGGGCATCGAGCCTGCCACGGTCGCCGCGGATACGACGGGCATCGAGCCTGCCGTGGCCGCCGCGGATACGACGGGCATCGAGCCTGCCGTGGCCGCCGCGGATACGACGGGCATCGAGGAACTGGAGGACGAAGTCGCCGTCGCCAGGTTCCGGGCCGCCGAGTTGTACCTGTTTCGCTTCGACGACGCCGAGCGGGCGGAGGTCTACTACGCGTCCGTCATCGAACATCATCCTGGGAGTTCGCTCGCGCCCAAGGCGGCTCTGGCTATCGCATGGATCCTGGAAACAAGGTGGGACGACCTGGAGGCCGCGCGAGCGGCATACGAGTCGATCCTCGTCGACTACCCGGATTCGGATTTCGCTGCGGCGGCGACCGAGGGCCTCGAGCGGTTGGTCTGGGCCGGTTCTGACTGACGCTGGCTGTCCCGGTCGGCCGGTTCTCGATTGGAACCGACGGCTGAACAATCAGGGAGATCGCGCGTGCTGATTCGAAGTGTGTCCGGAGTCCGTGGACTGACCGCCGGAGAGGTCACACCTGACCTGGCTCGCCGGTACGGTGGGGCGTTCGCGGCCCAGACTCCGGGTGACATCGCCGTGGGCTGGGATTCCAGGTCCGGCGGAGATATCCTGAAGAACGCCGTCGCCGCCGGTATCATCGAGGCGGGAGGGCGCGTCGTCGATGTCGGCATGGTTCCCACGCCGACGGTGGGCGTCATCGTGAGGCGGCACGAACTCGCCGGTGGCGTGGTGATCACTGCCAGTCACAACCCTGAGGAGTACAACGGGCTGAAATTCTTCTCGCGGCGCGGGGTCTTCCTCGACGGCGAGGAGGTGGCCAGGCTCTTCGCCGCCGTCGACGCCGTGGCCGAGGCGCCGATCGGCACCCCGCGCGATGCGCGCGAGCCCGGCGCTTCCGACGTGCGCCGAATGGACGATGCCGTGGGGGAGCACGTGGCCCTCGTTCTCGCCTCACCGCTCGTGAATGTTCCCGCGGTGTCTGCCGCGCGGCCGCGCATCGTGGTGGACTGCGTCAACGCCGCCGGGTCGGTGATCCTGCCGAGGCTGCTCCGCGAGCTCGGCTGCGAAGTCGTCGAACTCTATACCGACACGGGCTTGGGGTTCCCGCGAGGGGCCGAGCCTACGCCAGAGCACCTGGGGGCGCTCGGCCACACCGTCGTCGCGGAGAGCGCCGTCGCGGGCTTTGCCTGCGATCCCGACGCGGACCGGCTGGCCGTGGTGGACGAACGGGGAACTCCCATAGGCGAGGAGTTCACACTGGCCATCGCCGCGCGCGTCGTTCTCGGGATCAGGCGGGGCCCCATCGTGGCGAACGTGTCCACCAGCCGGATGATGGACGATCTCGCACAGGAGTTCGAGGTGCCCATCCACCGGACACCGATCGGCGAAATAAACGTCGTTGCGAAGATGGAAGAGGTGGGCGCCGTCGTAGGTGGTGAGGGGAACGGGGGTGTCATACTGCCGGACGTGCACATGGGACGCGACTCCGCCACCGCGGCGGCATTGGTAGTCTCGGGTATGGCGACGGGGGAATCCGGTGCCGTGTCCGAACTCGCCGCCCGATTCACGCACTACTTCTCTGTGAAGAAGAAGCTCAAACTCGACTCAGCCACGCCCGAGGGCATAATCGAAGCGATGAGGAAGGCCTTTCCCGGTGGGGAACTGGATCTCACGGATGGGGCAAAGATAGCTTGGCCCGACCGCTGGATTCACGCTAGGATGTCCGGTACTGAACCCGTCGTCCGCGTGATAGCCGAGGCGGCACGCGAGGACGACGCCAATAGACTTGTCGAGGAAGCCATCTCTGCCGTTACCAGCGCGGCGGGAAGGGCCTGATCATGTGTGGAATCATCGGATGTGTTGCCAGAGACACGAACATCGTCCCGCTCCTCATGGATGGCCTGAGGCGCGTGGAGTATCGCGGATACGACTCCGCCGGCATCGCGGTCGTGACCGATGGCGACCTGGGCATCATGAGGGCGAAAGGGAAGGTAGATGCGCTGGCCGTGCTTCTCGAGCGGAGTCCGTTGATCGGTTCGACCGGCATCGCGCACACGCGCTGGGCGACCCACGGCGAGCCCTCCGAAGTGAACGCCCACCCTCAGACAGACGCCACGGGTAAGCTGGCCGTCGTGCACAACGGCATCGTCGAGAACTACCGCTCCCTGCGCAGATCGCTCGAGGAAGACGGCCACGTCTTCAGTTCGGAGACCGATACGGAGGTCCTGGCACACCTCATCGGCACGTACTACGAGGGCAATCTCGAGGCGGCGGTGCGCGCGGCTCTCGCGAGAGTGCGTGGGGCGTACGGCATAGCCGTGATCCACGCGGACGAACCGGGCGTCCTGGTCGGTGCGCGAAACGGCAGCCCTCTGGTGCTCGGGATCGGCAAAGGAACGTACTACGTCGCCTCGGACGTGGCCGCCATCGTCAGACACACGCGGGATGTCGTCTATCTCGACGATCTCGAAGTGGTCGTAGCGACTCTGGAGGGTTTCTCGACGACGACGCTCGAGGACGAACTGGTGACCAAGGACGTCGAGAAGATCACCTGGAACATCGACACCATAGAGAAGAACGGGTTCCCCCATTTCATGCTCAAGGAGATCTTCGAGCAGGAGCGAACGGTTCAGGACGCGGTTCGGGGGCGCCTGGTAGAGGCCGCGGGCGACGCCTTCCTGGGCGGGCTTCGAGAACACCGCCGCAGTCTGATCGCGTCCGACCGCATCGTCATCATCGCGTGTGGGACGTCCTGGCACGCGGGGCTCATCGGCGAGTACATGCTCGAGGACCTCGCCCGGGTCTCGGTGGAGGTCGAGTACGCCTCGGAGTTCCGCTACAGGAATCCCGTCATCGGCCCCGGCGACGTCGTGATCGTCATGAGTCAGTCTGGTGAGACCATCGATACACTGGCGGCGATGAACGAGGCGCAGCGCAGAGGCGCCATTGCGCTGGGGATCGTCAACGTCGTCGGGTCGACGATAGCCCGGCAGAGCGACGGAGGCGTCTACACGCACGCCGGACTCGAAATAGGAGTGGCCTCGACGAAGGCGTTCACCTCGCAGCTGATGGTCCTGGCCGCCGTGGCGCTGACCATCGGCCGGGGCCGAGGCGTGTCCGTTACCGAGGGACGAGAGATCGTCCGTGCGATGCAGGCGATACACAGCCAGATCGGGGAGATACTCGCGGGGAACGATGCCATCAAGGAGATCGCCTTGAGGTACGCGAAGCACTCGAACTTCCTCTACCTCGGCCGTGGGTACAACTTCCCCGTCGCTCTCGAGGGCGCGCTCAAGCTCAAGGAGATCTCCTACATCCACGCTGAGGGCTACCCCGCCGCGGAGATGAAACACGGCCCCATCGCGCTCATAGACGAGAGCATGCCCGTTGTCGTCATCGCTCCCCAGGATGCTTTCTATGAGAAGATCCTCTCGAACATGCAGGAGGTGAAGGCCAGGGGTGGGAGGATCCTCGCCATCACGTCGCAGGGTGACGACCAAGTGAAGAGCATGGCGGACGACGTCATCGAGATTCCCAGAACGCTGCCACACCTGACTCCGATCCTGTCGGTGATTCCGCTGCAGCTTCTGGCGTACCACATCGCTGTCGAGCGCGGCTGTAACGTCGACCAGCCGAGGAACCTCGCGAAGAGCGTGACCGTGGAGTGACGCCGCAAGGATGGGCCGGGTACGTCCGCGGCGGCCAGGCGGGCGAACGGGCCCTTGGTTCATCATGGAGACAGCTCTTGTCCAGGGAAGAGATCTACAGATTGACGCAGAAGACGCGCTGCTCCGGCTGAGCATCGAAACTGGGTCCGGAGGACCTGGCTAGCGTGCTGTCGAAGCTTCCGCCTATCGTCGACCCGCGGGCGATGGTCTCGTCGGGCACCGTCGACGACGCCGGTGTGTACCGCCTGAGCGACGACACGGCGCTCGTGGTCACGCTGGACTTCTTCACGCCCATCGTGGATGACGCGCGGGACTACGGACGGATCGCGGCCGCGAACTCGCTCTCCGACGTCTATGCGATGGGAGGAACGCCGCTCGTCGCTCTCAACATCGTCTGCTTCCCGGACGGAGAACTTCCGCTGTCGGTGATGGCGGAGATGCTCCTGGGAGGCGATGAGAAGGTCGTGGAGGCGGGCGCTCTGGTGCTGGGCGGTCACTCGGTCAGTGACCGCGAGCTCAAGTTCGGGCTCGCCGTGGTGGGCACGGTGAACCCCAATAGGATCGTGTCCAACGCCGACGCTAAGCCAGGGGACGTCCTGGTTCTCACGAAACCGGTCGGAGTCGGCGTGCTCGCCACCGCGCTCAAGGAGGGCGAGCTGCCTCCCGAGGGCGTCGCAGTCATCACCGAGCTCATGGCAACGTTGAACAGAGCGGCCTCCGAGGCGATGCTCTCGGCCGGGGCAAGCGCCGCGACCGACGTCACGGGGTTCGGCCTGGTCGGACACGCCAGCGAGTTGGCGGACGCGAGCGGGGTAACGCTGGAGATCGCCGTCCTCGATGTGCCGCTGATCGAGGGCGCCCTTTCGGCCATCGAGAAAGGGCTGGCGCCCGGAGGCCTGTTCTCGAACCAGCACTACTACACCGCGTTCGTCGAGTCCCGGACTCGGGCCGACGGGCGCACGGTGGAGCTGATGTATGACCCGCAGACCTCGGGTGGGCTTCTGGTCGCTCTCCCCGAGGGCAGCCTCAGCGCTTTCGATGACGCGCTGAGCGCGAGAGGTGGAGAGAGCTGGGTCATCGGACGTGTCGTAGAGAGGGGAGATCGCGCCGTGGTCCTGACGTAGACGGGCCGAAGTCTGACTCGCTCACAGGATGCGCTCGGCAGCATATTCAGGTGGGAGTGGATAGGTCCTGGTGGGCCTCGAGGGCTTCAAACCCTTTGTCTGGCGGCTGATCCCGTCCGGGGTGGGTTCGATTCCCACACATTCCCGCCAACGTTTGTCCGACGACCGCAATCCAGTTCATCTGGAAGGGACTGTTCAGTGCGAGCTCTTGTGCTTCTGTCGGGAGGCCTTGACAGTATCTTGGTGGTGCGCCTTCTGCTGGAGCAGGGTATCGAGGTGATCGGCATCAGCTTCATCTCCTCGTTCTTCGACGCCGAGAAGGCCGAGAAGAGCGCCCAGGATGCGGGCATCGAACTCGTCGCGATCGACATAAGCGAGGACATGCTCCGGCTGATCGAAGCTCCCAAGTATGGGTTCGGGAGGAACATGAACCCCTGCATCGACTGTCACGCTCTCATGGTCAGGCGCGCGGCCGAGCGCATGGAGGAGCTGGGAGCGTCGTTCATCGCCACCGGTGAGGTGGTTGGCCAGCGGCCGAAGTCCCAGATGCGCTACGGCCTCGAGGCCGTCGAACGGGAGGCGAATGTCAAAGGGTACCTGCTCCGCCCGCTCTCCGCGAAGCTGCTTCAACCGACGATCCCAGAGATTGAGGGGTGGGTCGATCGGGAGAAGCTGCTCGGGCTGCACGGACGGACGAGGAAACCACAGATGGAGCTGGCGGAACGCTTCGGCATCAAGCAATACGAGTCGCCCGCCGGAGGGTGTCTTCTCACTGACGAGAACTTCGCCCGCGCCATGCGCGACCTCAAGAACCACGAGGGGCTGAGCGACCCCGGGGTCAGGCTCCTTTCGATCGGCAGGCAGTTCAGGCTGTCCGATCGGGCCAAGCTCGCCGTCGGGCGGAACCACGCCGAGAACGAGAGGCTGTTCTCGCTCGATCTGCCGCACGCGCTCTACGTCAAGGCGATCGGATGCAGGGGCCCCGTGGGCGTCATCACCGGCGCGCCCTTGCCTGCGGACGAGCAGCTTGCGGGTGCGGTGGTGGCGAGGTACGCCGACACGGGCGAAGCCGAGAGCATCACCGTCGAGATCAGGAGCGACGCAGGGGCGCACACGATGGAGGTCGTGCCTCTGACGTCGAGGGAAGTCAGGGGGCTGGCGGTCAAGTGATGAGGCGCGCAGGAATCGGGACGGCAGCCGTGGCGGGCATACTGGCCGTGCTCTCCCCGGCGGTTTCGGGAGCGGTGGGCGGTAGCACGCCATCGCCGCAGGGTGACTCCAGCGGGCCCGGCGGCACGACCGCGATGGTGGCCTCGGCGGCGTATCCGGGGCTAGGACAGTTGCTGAACGGGACGGAGTACAAGGCCGCGATCGTCTGTGCGGTGGAGACCTTTCTCGTGGCCGGCCTCGTCGTCGAGGACCGGCGCGCGCGGAACTCACTCAGGCTCTACAAGCAGACGAGCGACGAACGATACTACGACGAGTACTCGGAGCACTTCGATAACAGGCAGGCGCTGGTCTGGTGGGCCGCCGTCGCGGCGCTCTACGGTCTGGTGGACGCCTACGTGGACGCGCACCTGGCGGGCTTCGATGACTCCGCGGCCCCTCACGTGGAAAGCTCCTTCGGAGGGGACGGTGCCGGCGGCGGGGAGTTCCGCGTCGGCCTGACATTCAGATTCTAGACTGAGAAACCACGAGGCTCGCACTCCTGGCGGGCGAGGAGGTAAGCAGGATGGGGAAGAAGGCAGCCACATCTGCGAAGAAGACCAAACGGAAGAACGCCTTCCGCGATTTCGTCGAGACGGTCGTCACCGCGGTCGTGCTCGCCCTCATCCTCAGAGCCTTCGTCGTCCAGACGTTCAGGATTCCGTCGGGCTCGATGGAGGACACTCTGCTCGTCGGCGACTTCCTCATCGTCAACAAATTCATCTACGGCATCAAGATCCCGTTCACCGACACTCGCCTGCCCGGCATCCGGGAGGCGCGCTATGGCGACGTCATCGTCTTCGAGTACCCGAACCCCGACCCGCGCTCCCGGAAGGAGAACTACGTCAAGCGCTGCGTCGGGACTTCGGGAGACATCGTCGAACTCAAGAACAACGTCCTCTATCTGAACGGCGAGCGGAAGGACGAGAGCTTCATCAAGCTCAAGCCGCCGACGCCGCGCTGGGCCGACTACGGGCCCATCAAGGTCCCTGAAGGGTCCCTCTTCATGATGGGGGACAACAGAAACTGGAGCGCCGACAGCCGCGACTGGGGCTTCCTGGACACGACCCTCATGAAGGGCAAGGCCGTCGCCATCTATTGGTCCTGGGACGGGAAGACGAAGCGGCCCCGATTCGAGCGGCTCTTCGACGTCATTCGCTGACGCCACAAGAGCCCCCACACCGCGCCCCTTTCGGCTTGACACCCGACACGCGACGCGTTATCTTGCGTCTTAGCACTCTTATGAGGAGAGTGCTAAGGACGGGTCGCAAGGAGCGAGATGGCATGCGCGGAGTCGAACTCACCGACAGAGAGAGCACAATACTGCAGTCGGTCATCGAGGGCTACGTCCGGGAGGCGAAGCCGGTCAGTTCGAGTGCCGTCGTACGCGTGAGCTCGGTCAGCCTGAGCTCGGCCACGGTCAGGAACGTCATGCGCGCGCTGGAAGAGAAGGGGCTCATACTTCAGCCTCACACCTCCGCCGGGCGCATCCCGACAGACCTGGGCTACCGCTACTACGTCGACAATCTGGTCAAGCCCGTCGGTCTGACGGCCGGTGAGCGGAAGGCGATCGGAAGCGAGCTTGCCAAGCTGGTGCACTGTGACCTCGCGACCGTCCTCGCGGGGATCTCTCACATGGTCAGTGAGGCTTCCAGGGAGATGGCCGTCGCGGTCGCTCCCTCCGGAGGGGGGCAGGTCATCGAGCAGGTGGCGCTCGTCGCCATCGGCGCGGGCCGCATCATGGCGGTGGTGGCCACGGACGTCGGCCCGACACGGACCGCCGTCCTCACGACGGACGGCACGTTTCGCAGGGCCGAGGTGTCCAGGGCATCCGACCTTCTGAACAAGTGGCTGCGGGGCGTAACGCTCTCCGAGGCTTCCGCGACGATCGAGAAGCGGCTCGGGGAACAGGACCCGGCGCCGGGTGGCTGGTTGGGCGGACTGCTGGACGGGGTTCGCGTCTTCCTGAGCCCCGGCGGAGGCGAGCGCATCCACTACGAGGGCGCACGCTACATCTTCCGTCATCCGGAGTTCTCGACCGATGCGGCCTCGCTGGGGGAGATCTTCGACAGCGAAGAGACGCTCGCCGAGGTCGTCCGTGGTCCGGTCAAAGCGGCCGAGGTGCGGGTGGTCATCGGGGCCGAGAACATCTGCAGCGGCATGACCCGGATGTCGCTTATCGCAGGCACATACAGGATCGGCGGCGTCGTGGGCCGCATGGGCGTGATCGGACCGACACGGATGAAATACCCGAGGCTGATAGGTCTGGTCGGGTACTTCTCGAAAGTGCTCGACGACCTGCTCGCGGAGTAGGTACGACCCAACGACAGAGGGAGCTGAGACTCTAGAGATATGACGAAGAAGAAACGGAAGGAAGAAGAACAGCCGGACGTGGCGCGCGACCTGTCACGCGATGCCGGCGACGGGCCGCTCGCCGGGACACCCGGTGCCGACGTGCAGAGTGTGGAGTCTGAGAGCGAGAACCTGAGGGCCGAGCTGGACGAGCTGAACGGCAAGTGGCTGAGGGCTCTCGCGGACCTCGACAACTACAGGAAGCGCGTGGAAAGAGACAGGCGCAGGTGGTCGGGGGCGGCGCGCGAGGACATAATCCTCGACCTGCTCGACGTAGTGGACAGCTTCGAGAGGGCGCTCGCCTGCGAAAATCCGAAGGGCTCTTCCCGGGGCAGTTCCCTGAGAGAGGGCGTCGAGCTCATTCTCAAGCAGCTGACGGACGTTCTCAGGAAGCACGGCGTAACGCCGATAGAAACGCGGGCGTGCGAGTTCGACCCCAACTTCCACGAGGCCGTGGGGCACGTAGAATCCGCCGAGCACGACCCGGATCAAGTTGTCGAAGAGACCCAGAGAGGGTACCTGCTGGGAGAGAGATTGCTTCGTTGTTCGAAGGTCATCGTATCGAAGTAACGCATAGGGCCTTGGCGGTGCGCCGCATGATGCGCGCTCCGGGACGGGCGTGACACCCGTCGGCGGCCCGAAGGAGGACACACTGATATGAGCAAGGTCATAGGAATCGATCTGGGTACGACGAACTCGTGTGTGGCTGTGATGGAGGGTGGCCATTTCCTCCATCAAGCGCTTCATGGGGAGGCGGTACGACGAGGTCACCGAGGAGATGGGGCTCGTCCCGTACAAGGTCTCGAAGAAAGACGGTGGCGAGGTTCTTGTTGAGGCTCTTGGCCAGTCGTATGCCCCGGCGGAGATATCAGCGATGATCCTCCAGGCGATGAAGCACACGGCCGAGGAGCACCTGGGCGAGAAGGTCGAGCGTGCCGTGATCACGGTACCTGCCTACTTCAACGACGCGCAGAGGCAGGCGACCAAGGACGCGGGGAAGATAGCCGGGCTCGAGGTCCTTCGCATCATCAACGAGCCGACAGCGGCCTCGCTTGCGTACGGTCTCGACAAGAAGGGACAGGAGCAGATCGCCGTCTACGACTTCGGCGGCGGGACGTTCGACATCTCGATCCTTGAGATCGACGAGGGGCTTGTCAAGGTGCTGGCCACGAACGGCGATACGCACCTGGGTGGCGACAACCTCGACCAGCGCGTGATCGACTGGATCGCCGACGAGTTCAAGAAGGAGAACGGCATCGATCTCCGTGCCGACGCCATGGCCCTGCAGCGGTTGAAGGAAGCGGCCGAGAAGGCCAAGTGCGAGCTGTCGAGCACGCTCGAGACCGACATCAATCTCCCGTTCGTCACGGCCGACGCCACGGGTCCCAAGCACCTGACCATGAAGCTGACGCGGGCGAAGCTCGAGTCTCTGGTCGAGGACCTGGTCGACAGGACGACCGGACCGTGCAAGAAGGCGCTGGCGGACGCTGGTGTCTCGCCTTCCGACATCGACGAGGTCGTGCTGGTCGGCGGGACGACCCGCATGCCGGCGGTCCAGGAGAAAGTGAAGGCCATCTTCGGGAAGGATCCGCACAAGGGTGTGAATCCGGACGAGGTCGTCGCCGTGGGCGCCGCCATCCAGGGCGCTATCCTCTCGGGGGAGGCCGACGTTAAGGACGTGCTGCTCCTGGATGTCACTCCTCTCTCGCTCGGGATCGAGACACTCGGTGGCGTGATGACCCCGCTCATCGAGCGCAACACGACCATCCCGACCAAGAAGAGCCAGATCTTCTCGACGGCGGCGGACAGTCAGCCGGCCGTCTCGATCCATGTCTTGCAGGGCGAGCGCCCCATGGCGACCCAGAACAGGACGCTGGGGCGGTTCGACCTCGTGGGCATCCCGCCCGCGCCTCGCGGCATGCCTCAGATCGAGGTAACGTTCGATATCGATGCCAACGGTATCGTCCACGTGTCCGCGAAGGATCTGGGCACGGGCAAGGAGCAGAAGATACGCATCGAGGTGTCGAGCGGGCTCTCCGACGACGAGATCGACAGGATGGTCGGCGACGCCGAGTCCCACGCGGACGAAGACTCCGCGAAGCGCGAGGAGATCGAGCTTCGCAATCAGGCGGATTCGCTGGTCTACACGACGGAGAAGACCCTGAAGGAGCACGGTGACGCGCTCGACGCG